>CAVGBV010000012.1:0-30227 GCA_963627615.1 Alloprevotella sp. | reverse complement strand
ACGTTTTCTGCCTTCCGCCATCTCCATTCCTTTTCCGAGGCGTAAAAAACGTCCCAGGCCGTGTTCTACCGCGACCTGATGCAGCGAGGCCTCGCAGACCAGGGCCGCTCTCGTTCTCGACAGCTGCCCCTCCGGTCCGTTCAGATGATCAAAAAGCCAGCGGCTGCTCACCAGTTCCAGCACCGCGTCCCCTAAAAACTCCAGCCGTTCATTGCCCTGCGACGCGTCTCCCAGGACCTCATTGGCATAGGAGATATGCGTGACTGCCTGCTGCAAAAGCGTCGGATTATGAAAATGATATCCCAGAATCGCTTCCAGCTGGCTGATCTTTGCCGTATTCATTCTATTATTTCCTTTTCTCCCTCGTCTAATAGCCTCAGCAGATCCCCTGCCTTTTTCACGGAACCGATCGGATCCTCTTCCTCCGGCTCCAGGGAGAATTCCTGCTCCACAGCAACCACGAGCTCATACATGTCTAACGACTGCGCGCCCAGATCCTGGACAAGATCCGTCTCCTCTGAGATCTCCTCTTCTGTAACCACAAAACGTTCCGCAATCAGCTTCCTGATCTTTTCCCAGTCATTCTGCATTTTTTGCCTCCTGCATTCTCTTCTTGCTTCTTGCCAGGCACTCCTGAATCTCTTCATTGACATTGGAATCCAGATACCGAATGCACTGCTCGATCGCGTTGGCAAAAGCTTCTCCCTTGGAATTACCGTGTGCCTTGATGACCGCTCCATTGATTCCCAGAAGCGGTGTTCCGCCAACCGCCGAAGGATCCAGCTTTCCCTTGAGGCTCTTCATCGCGGGCTTCAGCAGCATTCCGCCGATCTTATTTCGGGTGCTGCTCATGACTTCTTCCTTCAGGCAGGTCATCATATAACGGGCAACGCCTTCCAAACCCTTTAACAGGATATTTCCGGCAAACCCGTCGGTCACTACGATATCCGCGGCGTTCTCCAGAACTTCTCTGGCCTCGACATTGCCGACAAAATTGACCTCCGGCTCTTTTTGCAGAAGCTCGTACACCTCTTTGGTCAGCGCGTTGCCCTTACCGGGTTCTGTTCCCACATTCAGCAGCCCTACACGAGGCTGGTCCATTCCCAGCTGCTTGCGGCAGTATACCGTCATCATCTGCGCGAACTGCAGGAGATATGCCGGCTTGCTGTCCATATTGGCTCCGACGTCCAGGAGGAATACCGGACCCTTGCGTCCCGGAAGGCCGACTGAAAGAGCGGGACGGGATACTCCCGGAATCCGTCCGACCAACAGTGTCGCGCCGGCCAGAACCGCGCCGGTATTGCCGGCGGATACCATTCCGTCCACCTCATGATTTTTGACCATCGTCATGCCGTACATCATAGAGGAATCCCTCTTACTGCGTACTGCCTCCGCCGGATTGTGCTCTTCGTTCTCTACAACCTGTTCCTTATGCAGAATGGTCAGTCGGCCGCTGTCATACTGCTTGCCTTCCAGCGCCTTCTGAATCTGATCCTGCCGTCCGGCCAGAACCACTGACAGCTCCGGATGCCTTTCACATGCCAGCAGCGCGCCGTCCACCGGTCCCTGCGGCGCGTAATCTCCTCCCATTGCATCAACTAAAATCTTATAAGCTGCCATTTCCTACCTCCCGCTTGATCTTATAATATTCCAATACTGCCCTCAGATAATGCAGCGGTATCCCTCCCGCGTGCTTCGGTATCAGGAACCGCTCTTCAAAGATCTCCCTCGGAATCGTCTTGACTCCTTTATGTTCCCCTGCTTCATCGAAATAAGTGTTCAGAACCTCAAACGGAAGCAGATAATACTGATCGTCCATCGAAAAATGTACCAGCAAAAAGGCCAATCCGCCCTGCCGGTCAAATTCCCGCATAAACTCCACCTGGTGCGGATGAATATTGGCTACGGGCAGATTCTTCTGCGCGGTCTCCTTGGCGTCAAAGCACAGCGGAATCCCCTGCAGGACACCGATATAATCTACGGTGCTGCGCTGTTCAAAATAAGCCAGCGAGATGGTACGCCGCTCCGAGTCAAATTCCACCGGCTTGATCGGCGTCGGAATCTTCTGCACCAGCGCGATCCCCTGCTTGCGGTAGATATCGTTGGCCATATTGATCAAATCCTCCAGGACGCTTCCTCGCAGTCCTCTCGTCTGATAATAAGCCATTTTAGTTTTTGTAACTGTGAATCGGTGCCGGAATTCTTCCGCCTCTCATGATAAAGTCATGACAGGATGACGGATTGACCGGCATCACAGGCGCGTATCCCAAGAGTCCGCCGAACTCTGCCTGATCTCCGACCTTCTTGCCGTATACCGGGATCAAGCGAACCGCTGTCGTCTTGGAGTTGATCATTCCGATCGCCATCTCATCCGCAATGATGCCGGAGATCGATGACGCAGGCGTGTCACCCGGAATCGCGATCATATCCAGACCCACAGAGCATACGCAGGTCATGGCTTCGAGCTTCTCCAACGTCAGCCTTCCGGCTTCCGCGGCCTCAATCATTCCATGGTCCTCACTGACAGGGATAAAGGCGCCGGAAAGACCGCCTACAAAAGAGGATGCCATCAGACCGCCCTTTTTCACCTGATCGTTCAGTATAGCAAGCGCCGCCGTCGTACCCGGCGCACCCGCGCACTCCAGTCCCATCTCCTGGAAGATTTCCGCAATGCTGTCTCCGATCGCCGGTGTGGGCGCCAGGGACAGATCAATGATACCGAACGGAACTCCCAGCATTCTGGACGCTTCCTGCGCGACCAGCTGACCCACACGGGTAATCTTGAAGGCTGTCTTTTTGATGGTTTCGCACAGTACTTCAAAATTCTGTCCGCGTACTGCCTTCAGTGCGCTCTTTACCACACCCGGTCCGGAAACGCCGACATTGATCACGGCGTCCGTCTCTCCGACACCGTGAAAAGCTCCTGCCATAAAGGGATTATCATCCGGCGCGTTGCAGAAGACCACCAGCTTGGCGCAGCCGATGGAGTCCTGATCCTTGGTTCTTTCGGAAAGCTCGGAGATCTTCTCGCCCAAGAGCCGGACCGCATCCATGTTGATTCCGGAACGGGAGGTTCCCACATTGACAGAAGCACAAACCCTCTCCGTTGTCGCCAGTGCCTCCGGGATGCTCTCAATCAGCATCCGGTCCTTTTCCGTCATACCCTTTTGCACCAATGCGGAAAAGCCGCCGATAAAATTAACGCCGACTTCCTTAGCTGCCCGGTCCAAAACCGCGGCGAGCTCCGGAAAATGCGGGTCCTCACAGGCCGAAGCACAGATGGCCGCCGGTGTGATGGAAATTCTTTTATTAACGATCGGGATTCCGTAGCGTGCGCTGATCTCTTCTCCTGTCTCAACCAGCTTTTCTGCTTTATGGGTGATCTTATCATATACCTTCTGCTGGAAAACCTTATAATCCGAGTGAGCGCAGTCTAAGAGGCTGATCCCCATCGTGATCGTACGCACATCCAGATTGGCCTCTTCAATCATCCGGTTGGTTTCCAGAACTTCATTAAAATTAACCATATTCTGACCTCCTTAGATCCGGTGCATTGCCTGGAAGATATCTTCACTCTGGAGCTTGATCTGAACGCCCAGCTTTTCTCCCACCTGATCCAGTTCATGCGCTACCTGATGAAATTGGGCATCGGCTCCTTCCATATCGACGATCATCATCATATGAAAATATCCGGCTGTAATACTCTGCGAAATATCCAGAATATTGATATTCTTTTTGCTCAGCAGCGTGCATACCTCTGCGATGATTCCGACTCTGTCCTTACCCACAACCGTAATAATACCCTTCATCTTCTGATCTCCTTTTCCTATTGTATATAATATAAATCCTCAATTCCTTTATAAACATGGTACGGCGTCGGCGACAGACTGCCTCCCAAGAGCTTGGAGACGACTACCGCCTGTCTGGAATAATACAGCGGACAGACCGGACAGGTCTCCCATACATACCGGGCCAGCGCCTGATAGGCCGCTTCCCTCTCTCCCGCTTCCGCTTCTCCGATTCCGTCTAACAGCGCGTCGAGCGTCTCGTCCTTTCTTCCGCTGTAATTGCCTGTACCATCTGAATGCAGCAGCGTGTACAGATCCTGCAAAGAGCGTATAGCGCAGCTTCCAAAGGCCAGATCATATTCGCCGTTCTCCAGCGCCTGTTTCCAATCCGCTTCCTCATACAGGATGACCCGCACTTTCAGTCCGATCTCCATGAGCTGCTCATAGATCAGCTTGGCCTGCGCGATGACAGTCTCTTCCTCTTTGCTTACGATGAGCCGTACCTCCGCCATCTTGTGTTCTCCCAGAAGCGAGTAGGCTTTCTGATAATCTACGCCATAACTCTGGTCCAGTCCGTCCTCGGCCAGCCATCTTGGCACCACGGACTCACTGGCCGTTCCCTGGTGTACCTGCGTCCGATCGATCAGCTCCTGTGCGTCCACACAATACATGACCGCCTGACGCATCGCCGGATCTGAGAAGAGCATGCCCTCCCGCTGATTCATATACATGAGCTGCAATATATGCGTATCTGTCTGATAGACCGCGTGGTGATAGATATTCTCTGTAGACATCCCTGTAGGGACTTCCTCGTACAGGATCTGGGTCAATCCATGTTCAAACGCCGTCTGAGTCGCATCCGCCGACCTTGTGATCTCCACGACCAGCGTAGAGAGCTTCGGACATCCCCCAATATAGCTTTCATTGGCTTCCAGCCGAATCTCCCGCATGGCCTGATATTCTGTAACCTTATACGGGCCGCTCCCTACCGGACTCCAGTCCCGGTCCTCCCAGCTACCGTAGATATGTTCCGGTAGTACCGGTACTGCCAGCATACTCATCCGATGCTCATCCACCGGACTGGAAAAATGGAGAATCACTTCTCGTCCCTCTCCCTGTTCCACACTCGTAAGCGATCGCAGCTGTTCCTTCCAGTAGTGATCTGTCTGCGAATCCGCCAGAGCATTCAGCGAATATACCACATCCGAAGGCGTAAGGAGTTCTCCGTCATGCCAATATATATTACCCTTTATATAGAGCGTTACCTGATATCCGTCCAGCGAAACTCTCCACTGCTCCGCCACTCCTTGCGCTGTCGGCGCTCCTTCTTCATCTGTCTCTAAGAGCGGCATAAAAATCAGCATTAGCAGCTGAGCATTTTCCTGCTCCGTTACCTTCAGCGGATTGAGCGACTTCGGCATATAGGCCGTCATCCTCAGCTCCTTACCGGATACCGGCACAGTCTGCATTGCCGCGGAGTCCTCCTCTGTAAGGCTCTCGACCGCGCTCATCTGTGAATTTTCTATTTCCCGCGAGCATCCTGAAAATATTGCCGCGAGACATAACAGCAGCGCCAGTCTTTTATACCATTCTTTCAATTGCTGTCTCCTCTATTGTCCTCCATCAGCCTGTCCAAAAATCGATACATCTCTTCCAGCGGCTGTCCGCCGTCGATCAATACGTCCGCCGCCTTTTTGTAATTCTCCTGAGGCCATTGTCCCCGGACCCTGTCCCAGGCCTCCGCCTCGCTCAGTCCCTGCCTCGCCATGATTCTGCGGACACGGACCGTATCCTCCGCCCATACAACCCAGATCTCCCCGGCCAGATCCTTCAGCGGGGTCCGCAGAAGCTCGATGGCTTCCAGGAGAATCAGCGGGTCTCTTCTGGAACGAATTCTCTCTTCTATCTCCCGGCAAATCGCAGGATGCGTAATAGAGTTCAACAACGCGAGCTTCTCGGGATCCGTAAAAACCATCCCGCCGAGAGCCCTTCTGTCGATTCTTCCGGCAGTATCCAGTATAGCCGTACCAAAAGCGTTTGTCAACTCTTTTACTATATTCGGGCGTTCAATCATTTCATGTCCTACCTGATCGGCGTCCAAGCGATAGATACCATATCGCTCCTCCAGGTATCGGCATACGGTACTCTTGCCTGCCGCGATCGATCCGGTGATTCCAATGACCTTACTTTGCCTCATACCAGTTGTCCCCCGTATGGATCTCAACTTCCAGCGGTACCAGAAGATCCGCCGCGTGCATCATCTCATAACGCAGGAGTTCTTCTACTGCCTCTTCCTCCCCGCGGTAGACCTCGATCAGTAATTCATCGTGAACCGTCAAAAGCAGCCGGCTCTTCCGGCCTTCTCTCTTGAAGCGCTCATAGACACGAACCATCGCGATCTTGATGATATCAGCCGCCGTACCTTGAATCGGCATATTTTTCGCCACACGCTCTCCAAACGAACGCTTGACAAAATTGGCCGATTTCAGTTCATCGATGATTCTTCTGCGGCCAAAGAGGGTCACGCTGTATCCCTTTTCTTTGGCTTCTTCGACACAGCCGTCCAGATACCCCTTAACCTTGGGATACTGCTTAAAATACCGCTCGATATACGCCTTGGCTTCCTTCTGTGTGATATGCAGGTCATCCCCCAGGGAGAACGCGCTGATTCCGTAGATGATGCCAAAATTGACCGCTTTCGCGCTGGAACGCTGGGCGGGCGTCACCTCTTCCGGCGGAATACCCAGAACCTGCGCCGCTGTCAGCCGGTGAATATCTTCTCCGCGGTGATAGGCTCCGATCAGCTGTTCGTCCTGCGACATATGCGCCAGAAGGCGCAGCTCGATCTGCGAATAATCCGCGTCCATAAAACGGTACTCCGGTCCGGACGGAATAAAGGCCTTCCGCAGCAGTCTTCCCAGCTCCGTACGGATCGGAATGTTCTGAAGGTTCGGATCCGAGCTGGAAAGCCGTCCCGTGGCCGTTACGGTCTGGTTGAACCGGGAATGGATCTTACCGTCCTCCCGAATACATGGGTACAGTCCCTCCACATAGGTGGACTTGAGCTTGGTAAGCTGCCTGTACTGCAGAATATCCCGAACGATCGGATACTCCGGCGCCAGCTTTTCCAGGATATCAGCAGAAGTCGAATAGCCGGACTTGGTCTTTTTTCCTGCCGGAAGGCCCAGTTTTTCAAAGAGGATCTCTCCCAGCTGCTTGGGCGAGAGGATATTGAATTCTTCTCCGGCCGCGTCCATAATCCTCTGCTGCAGAATCGTAATGTTCTGATCCAACTCCTGGCCGAATTCCCGTAAAACCGCCGGATCCACCCGAATTCCCAGTTCCTCCATGGATGCCAGCACCGTGATCAGAGGGCGTTCGATCTCCTGGAACAGGCGGGTCATCCCCTTATTCTCCAGCTCTTTCTCCAGAATCTCTGTTACGCGCAGCAGAATCTCCGCACGGGACGCCCCGTATTCTGCCCGCTGCTCCTCCGAAAGAGCCGGCAGCTTCTTTTTCTCCCGGCCGCTTCCAAAGACTTCGTCGTCAGAAGGAATGGTCTCCTGCAGAAAAATCTGCGCCAGCTCATCTTCCGTATAGGTTTCTTTGGATGGATTCAGCAAATAAGCCGCAATCATCGTATCCATGCGGAGTCCGTTCAGGCATACGCCGTTTTTATGGAGCTTCAGCATATCCTCTTTCACGTCATGCCCTGTTTTGGGAATCGTATCATCCGCAAACACTGGGCCGATCACCCGAAGTACATCCTCCCGCAGGAGCTTGCCTTCTTCCACCCACCAGCCTTCGCCGGACTGACAGGAAAAGGCCATCGCCCAAAAGCCGAACAGGCCGTCTTCTTCCTCATAGATTCTATAGGCGAATCCCTTTTTTAATTTTTCAGCAAGTCTTGCCAGTTCCTTTTCCGTCTCTATAACATGCACCTTGCAGTTGGATTTTCCCCTGCTCTCACTGGATGCGTATGGCTGAAAACGCTGTACAAGCGAGCGGAATTCATATTTCTTTAAGAATTCTATCACTTCCGCCGCTCCGAACGCTTCCATCGCAAACGGAAGCGGCTCTGCCTCGATTTCCGCGTCCGTAACAATCGTCGCGAGCGCCTGACTCAGCCTTGCCTGCTGCGCGTATTCCGCGAGGTTTTTGGATGCGCGCGGCGGACGGACCTCCTGCACATGCGCAATCGCCTCTTCCACCGTATGATACTTCTGGATGATACTGACCGCCGTCTTCTCTCCGATGCCCGGCACCCCGGGAATATTATCAGATGTATCTCCCATCAGCGCCTTCACTTCAATAAACTCTCTGGGAGTCACACCATATTCTGCCTGCACAGTCTGCGCGTCATAGACATGCGTCTCGGTCACACCCTTCTGTGTCCTCGGAATCAAAATCCGCAGATGCTCCTCTGCGAGCTGGAGAAGGTCCCGATCTCCGGAGAGAACCGCAACTTCCGCGCCTTCTGCCGCTTCTCTTTTCCCCAACGTTCCCAGAATGTCATCGGCCTCGATTCCTTCCTGCAAAATCACCTGAATCCCCGCCAGGCGCAAAAACTCCTGGATGAGCGGAATCTGGGCGTGCAGCTCTTCCGGCATGCCTTTGCGGGTTCCCTTGTACTCCTCATACATCTTATGACGGAATGTCGGCGCTTTCTGATCAAAAGCCACCGCCAGATGTGTGGGCTGTTCCGTCTCTATCGTCTTCAGCAATATATTGATAAAGCCGTACACTGCATTCGTATAGATTCCCTGCGCGTTCGACAGCATGGGAACGCCGTAAAACGCTCGGTTCGCGATCGAATGTCCGTCTACGAGTAAAACTTTCTTCATGGTACTCCTCCTTTGGGCTTGCAGCAGCCAAAAACACCCCTATGATGTTCTATTTATTATACACAATTTTCACTTATTTGCCTAGCATTTTTTCAAACATAGGATTTCTAAATTTTTTTTGAAAAAGACTTGCTTTTTTCTTCAAACTATGATAACATTACAAATTGTCGGAAGACATCTGCGGATATGGCGGAACAGGCAGACGCAGCAGACTCAAAATCTGCCGATGGCAACATCGTGGGGGTTCGATTCCCTTTATCCGCATTATTTTCGTAAGCTACGCTTCGGTCTTCCGGATCGTAGTTTTCTCATAAACACGACAACATCACTACAGAATAGGAGAGTTATTATGAGCGTAGAAGTAGGAGCAGTATTAAACGGTAAGGTTACAGGTATTCAGTCCTTTGGTGCTTTTGTTGCACTGGAAGGCCAGGAGACACAGGGTCTGATCCACATTTCCGAAGTATCCAATACCTATGTTAAGGATATCAATGATTTTCTGACCGTAGGTCAGGACGTACAGGTTAAGGTTATCAAGGTTGACACCGAGAAGAATAAGATTTCTCTGTCCATCCGTGCGCTGATGCCCAATCCGGAAGGCGATAAGGCTAAGAAGGAGCGTACAGACCGTGCTCCCCGCAGTGATCGTAAGCGTGGTACTCTGGGTGCCCGCAAGCGTGCTCCGCAGCAGTTCAAGTCTGAGCCGGATCAGGAAGGCTACAGCACTCTGGGCGATGCGCTGAAGCAGGCTATGGGTAAGTAATTTTTACGACTTCATTCAAACAGGGCCGTCGTACTAATGTGCGATGGCCTTTTTCTTATACCCAAAACTCTGGCACACTTGGGTGAGCAAAGTGCCTGGGTGTACTAGAATTCTATTACTTTCTCTGGTTTCTTGAAATAATCTGGTACACTTTGGAGAATGAGACTCTTAAGTGTACCAGGGTTTTATGGGATTCTCTGGATTTTTGAAAAACTCTGGTACACTTTGAAGAATGAGGCTCTTAAGTGTACCAGGGTTTTATGGATTTCTCTGGTTTCTTGAAAAACTCTGGTACACTTTGAGAGTTGAAACTCTTGAGTGTACCAAAATTCTATGGGATTCTCTGTTTTTTCAAAAATATCTGGTACACTTTTGAGAGTGAGGCTCCTGAGTGTACCAGAGTTTTATAGGGTTCCTTGGATTTTCAAAAATATCTGGTACACTTTGGAGAGTGAGACTCTTGAATGTACCAGAATTTTATAGCTTTCTCTGGGTTCTCGAAAAACTCTGGTACACTTGGGAGAGTGAGGCTCTTGGGTGTACCAGAATTTTATAGGTTTCTCTGGTTTTTTGAAATAATCTGGTACACTTGGGAGAATAAGACTCCTAGGTGTACCAGAATTCTCCGGATTTTCAAGAAAATCTGGTGGATTTTTCGTGGAGGGACGGACTTCTGGGAAAGGTGGGGCCAATAATAAAAATTGTCATTTTTTGTTCTTTTTGATCAGCCTTCTTGCTTTAGAGGCTGACAAAACTCCGCGGATGACAAGTTGCCAGAGGATTCTAGGGGCCTGGAAATGTTTGTGGGAGCTTGTGATGACCAGATTCTCGCCGAACCGAATGTCATGAGTTTTGTAATTTCTGATCTTTTCAATTTGCTTGCGATGATATTGCGGGTCATCCAGTTTGCCCATGTACTCCAGATAGAACCTTTTGCCATTGATGGTAAATGTGAAATCGGGCCAATAACTATAGGATCCGGAATCAATCGGACGATTATGTTCGCTTGCAATACCCAAATTTTTCAAAAACTCATAGAGAATGATCTCGGCTCTGGAATCGAGAACCGTCCCGTCAAAAGCTATATCCTTATCCAAGGGTAATTTTTCAAGTCCAAGTTCCTGGTACAATTTCATTTGCTGGCGGACTTCGTGGCGCTCGGCAGGGGACAAGCTCATCAGCTGCTGGTTGAGTTCCTTACGCTCCTGACGCCACTTCTGCCGCTCATCATATTCGGCCAGGACCTGAGATTCGTCCCTGCGCCGCACATAATAGGTCTTATCGGCAGTTTGCTTGTAATAATACATATGCCCGTTAGAATGCCGCTTGCGAGACAAGCTCCAGGAACCGCGGTACGAGAGGCATTTGGCTGTAACGAATAGATAATAGATCACTGGAAACAAAATATCCCTCCTAAGGAGAGATATTATAACACTTTTCTGAATATTTTACAATCATAAAATATGTAAGAGCCGTCGTACATTCGTACGACGGCTCTTATCACTTTCAGTTATATAACGCTCTCCAGGTTTGCTGACCGACAATTCCGTCTGCGTCCAGACCCTTATCTCTCTGGAACTTGACTACAGCACTGTAGGTACCATTACCATAGATTCCATCTGCACTTCCGCAGTTATAACCCAGCGTATTCAGGCGGTTCTGAAGTCTCCTGACATCTTCTCCCGTACTGCCCATGCGTACCGTCCCATAGGAACTGACGTCCACCGGCGTACTAGGCTGCTCCGGCTCGGAAGGCTCCGTATTGTTACCGGCTACAGCCGCCGCCAGCGCTTTCCACGTCTGCTGGCCAACGATACCGTCCGCGTCCAGGCCATTTTCACTCTGGAATTTGACTAGCGCACTATAGGTGCCGCTACCATAGATTCCGTCTGCGCTTCCGCAGTTATATCCGGCCTGATTCAGCCAGGTCTGCAAGGTCTTCACATATTCTCCGCTGTCTCCGTAACGCACCAGAGAATATCCGCTGACATCTACCGGCGTCGTGGGATTCTCCGGCTCCGAAGGTTCTGTAGGCTCCGTGGGTTCGGAAGGCTGAACCGGCTCGGAAGGCTCTGTATTCTTACCAGCTACCGCCGCTGCCAGTGCTTTCCATGTCTGCTGGCCAACGATGCCATCCACATCCAATCCCTTGTCTCCCTGGAACTTAGCCAGTGCATTGTAGGTGTCGTTTCCATAGACCCCGTCTGCGCTTCCGCAGTTATATCCTGCTTGGTTCAGCCAGTTCTGCAGGATCTTTACATATTCTCCGCTGTCTCCGTAACGTACCAGGGGATATCCGCTGACATCCACCGGTGTCGTGGGATTCTCCGGCTCAGACGCAGCATTCTCTCCTTCCAGTAATTCTTTGGATCCGAGATTCTGCAAATCCTTAGCGCCGCTGTAATCCACCTTGGACACATTCAGATCCACTTGTCCCCGGATTCCGTCAATCCGTCCGGTTCCCGTATACTGCCAGATCTGAAAATCTCCGTCAAATCCCCACGGATTCGTATTGTAATAGGCGTACCACAGATCATAGTCTTTTTTCGCAAACTGATCGGCGTACAGCTGATAATTCAGTCTGCTCTGATACGAATAAACCGCGCTGTTATATCCCGCAGCACGCAATGTATCGCAAAACGCCAGCACAATGTCCGTATATGCCTGTCGGCTCAGGTTGGCCGCTTCCAGACGCCCGCCGCCTGCCGTTTCCTCTACATCAATATATACCGGATATTCTGTCTTGGGATACTTGGACAGGATATTCATCACATATTCCGCTTCTTCTACCGCTTCGCTGATTGTAATAGCCTGACTGTAAAAATACACTCCTACAGGCATGCCTGCGGACTGCGCCCCCTGCATATTCGTATCAAAAAGCGCATCCTTATATAATCCGCCGATCGTAGAACCTCGGTATCCGACACGAATCATCGCGAATTCACACCCGGCCGACGCAAGCGTCTGCCAATCGATGCTGCCGTTATACTCAGATATGTCCACGCCCAGAATGGACGCCAGCGCTCCGTTTTCATTGAAATAACAGGGGCTGCCATCGATGTACTGCCAACCGTACACCCGCTCGCCATCTTTCAGATAGTACTGTACTCCGTCGCGTTCTACCCAGCCCGTAACCGCCGCCGATACCTTCGGTCCCAACGGCAGTGCAGCCGACGCGATCAGGAGTGACAGCACCCAGGCCATAACTTTTTTCATCGGTTTCTTCATTCTTTTCCCTCACTCTGTCTTTTCTTGCTTTGACATATCTTTATGCCGCTTTCTTACAGTAACACAAAATGCTTTTTGTGTCAAGTTATTACAAAACAGAGCGTCACATCGCTGTGACGCTCCGGAAGTTATAACTTTTTCTTGGGTTTCTGCGGCATATGGCATTGCCCCCCATGGGCACAGGCACCGCAGGTTCCGCAGGAGCCGCCGCAAGTGCTTTTCCCGCCTTTACGGTCCTGAATCAACCCACGGATGATCAGAGCCACAATTGCGATCAGAATGACGCTTATGATGATTGTCGCCATCTCCATTCCTCCTTCAGTTAGTAAATACTAACTAAAAAAAGAATATCACATCTTATGCCATCTGTCAAGTCTTAATCATCACAAAACACCGCCCCGGTTCCGGCGTCTCTTCAGCCCCAACCTCATTGATCTGCGCAATCCGGTCCGCCGTTGTGTTAAACCGTTTGGCAATATCCCACAGGGTATCCCCCGGCTGCACGATATACAGCGCCATCCCCGGAATTGCAGCCAACTCTTCCCCGCTCATGGGCTCCATGCGGATATCCTGCACAGTCTGAACCTTTTGCGTTTCTAAAGCTGTCAGCTCCAATTGACAGCTGATGCTGACCCGAAGCTTTCTCGCTCCTTGCCAGGCTGCCGAAGCCTCCTGTACCATGACTCCTGTCCGAAGCCGGATGTCTTCCGGCATTCCCAGATTCATGCTGCATCGGAAGGGGAGCTGTACGGAAAAAGCACACACACCGCCGCTTTCTTCCGCCGTCTGGTAATAGACCGCTGTCTGAAAGAATCCTTCTACCTGCAGGATTCCATTCTCCATGAAAGCATCGTCTACCTGCGGCACTGCCGAAACATAAAAAAACTGAACGAGATCTGGTAGATTTTCCGGGATCTCTGTTTCTCCCTCCGTATGAAAAGGCATCGTCTCCATCCGAATCGACCCGGCCGCCTCGGTTTCCTGCATCACTCTCTCCGTCTTCTGCGAAGGGATATACAGATCCCGAATCCAATGCTGTTCCTGTTCCTCATAGACTCTCAGCACACATTCGCAGAGCGCTTCCATTTCCAATACCCGTAGCTCGCCATCCTCATCCTGCCCGATCCGCAATGTTGGTTTTTCCAGACTCATGCTCAACTCACAGCGCATTCCCGGCGTAATCCCTTCTCCATCGATGACTCCGCTGAATGGGACCCTCTGTCTGAGATAATGTACCTGCGTATCGCTCTCCTCCGTTGTATACAGCGCATAAACCTCCAGTTCCCCGCGTACCATCGCCTGGCCCGTCATAAGCTGTGCTTCTTTTCCGCACAACACAGCGTCCCACCACAGCAGCTCGCTGAGGTTGCCCTCCCTCTCCGGCAGCGAAAGCTCTTCCTTTACGATCAGCTTCTCCCGTCCTTCGGCGACCTTCTGCGAAATACTGCGGACCGTCTCCATGACCTGTAATTCTTCCGGGCCTTCGACGCTGCTGACAATAGACACCTTGGGACTCCAGACGATCTCCGCGTTCATCTCTATCATAGCGGACAGATTGACCTTGCGGGAGCTTCTGAGGATCACCCTCATCTCCTCCGTATTCGCCGAGAAAACACAGTTCGGCGTCCCCTCGCTGCATTCTGTCTCAAAATACGTTTCCATCGGGATCTGCATCCGCATGCTATGTACCGTCCACGGATTTCCCTCAGTCAGATACAGCATATCCACCCAGATCTTGCCGCTGACGCTGAGTCTTCCGTTTTCCACGGAGCTTTCCTCCACACATGGGGACAATTCTGTCTGAAGCACACGTGCGATATCCGGTTTTCCATCCGGCAGGAGGATATCTTCCTTAACCGCGATCCGTGTCTGTGCCTTCTCGCTCCGTTCCGCACCGTTCCATTCTGTTTTTATCTGTTCCAGCACCATATCCCTCTCTCCTTTTTATGAATTTACGTCCTTCAAACGGAACTGAACTTCCGCGCCTGTGTCCCTGGTCAGCAAAACCATATACGGATAGGAAACGCTCTGCGGTGTCACTTCGCCCGCCTGCGGCGGAATCAGACGTGCCTCTACGACGATTTTACTGCCCATATCCTTGACCGATACGACCTGAGTGCTGTATCCGCCGGTAGGCTGTTCTCCAAATCCGAACGCTATATACATTTCCTCCCCGTTTCGATACGAAAACCCAAACTTCCCTTTTTGTTCCTGCTGAATCTTCTCTGCCAGCTTCTGCGGAATCTTGGACTTTTCTACGATCTCATACGCCAGATCCGGCGCCTGTGCCTCGTCCTCCCCGCTCCCGCCGCCGGAAGAAGCACAGGATGCCAGCGTAAATATCAGAATCAGCCATACCCCCAGGAGTCCGAGCCGACTTTTCTTCATCTCCTGAATCCTCCCTGTGTCCATGATACTACACTATATGCCGTCTGTTTTTCACTATACCGGATAGGATATGATTTTTCTACGTCCTAATGGATATCCTCTGCGTCCCTTCCCCATGGTATCGTATCCGCCCATTCCCTGCGCTCCGGCAAAAGTAAGAGACACCGCTTCATCCGCGTTTACCCTCTCCTGCAGAGGCGTATAGGCAACCTCCGCACACAAGATGACCGGATCCATCGCATGAATGAGCACACGGCCGGGGCTGGATGCATAATTGGCCCCTGCTTCCATCAAAAGCTCATAATAGCTCTGACAGGCGCCCGCGATGATCACCAGCCGGTCCATATCCGGTTCTTTCGCTCTCGCCCTACGCACCGTCTCCGCAAAATAAGAAGAGCTGCGATAGATCTCCTCCCGCAGAATATCCGTCGGATTTCTAGGAATTGAATCATGCCCGGTCACCACCAGAATCTCCGGTTGATACTGCCGGAGGCAGCGCAGGATCTCCTGTGGCTGCTTGATCTCCTCAATCGCCTCTCCGTATGCTTCAAGTCCCAACTCCCGGTAATAGCGCAGACACAATAAAAGGTATTCCGCGTCTCCGTCTATATGCAGGATCCGTACGCTTCTGGAAAAGCCCTTTCCGATTCCCCATTGAATATGCCGGCTTTTTAATTGCTCCATCTTTTCCCGAATTCGTTCTGCTTCCCGTCTTCGAACGCTTTGCGCCTCCCTCTCCCCAGCCCGCATCAGATCCGATACCGGAGCATCCGCGCTGATCCTGTAGCTGATCCCCTCAAGGAGTACTATTCCATCCGTACGGATGCCTCCAACCCGAAACAGCATATCCCCGCCATAAGACTTTCTCTTAACATATTCCCCTCGATGAAGCATACTAAAACCCCCTTCGGATGCAATATCATATGCATTGCATTCAAAGGGGGTTCGTCCTCAGGACAGGATTCTATATGTCCGCTTGTTTATGCCAGAGCCTTGCCCAGCTCCACGCAGGCTGCCTCAGCCTCTTCATCCGGAGCATCGCAGCAAATTACGCTGTCACATGCGAATACCGCGCCGTCATTGCTGCAAGTTTCTTCCCATGTACGCATCCATTCACCGCCGCCCCATCCATAGGAACCGAACAGCGCGATCTTCTTACCGCTCAGGTTCGGCTCGCAAGCACTGAACATGGGCTCAAACTCGCTCTCCTCCAGCTGCTCCGCACCCATAGAAGGGCATCCGAAAGCAATCGCGTCATACTGTCCCATCATATCCGCAGAAAAATCCGCTGCTGTAAATGTCTGTACATCCGCTCCGGCGCTCTGTGCTCCCTCCGCAACCTTCGCCGCCATTGCTTCTGTGTTGCCTGTGCCGCTCCAATACACTACTGCTACTTTACTCATCCTTCTTACCTCCCGACAAAATTTATATGTTAAGCAGCTACCGTAAGCTGCATAACAGTCCTTCCCTGATTCCACAATCTGCGGTAGATCTCACTGCACTTTTTGTATCGGGCAAATGTCCGCTCTGCCTCGCATTCATTGCAGTATACTTTCCAGCACCCGCAGCATTTACAATTCTGCCCCGCATTCTGGATGAAGCCGATTACATCCTCCAATGGATACCCCAAAAATATGCCGATCTCATGCGGGAACCCCGCTTCCATGTTCTGCAGGCGCTTTTGCAGTTTCTCGATCGCCTGATCCGGCCGCACTCCGCTGTAGCCATACTGCCGTAAAAATCGTGCTGTCTCCGAATTGCTCAATATCTTCTGCAGGCTCTTGACACGGTATACATAGATCAGAGCGTTGTGCTCGTTTTGACGCAGCAAACAGAGCCGGACGCCGCTCTTTTGCAGCCGGCCGTTCCAGACCTCGATCTGTCTGTTCAGTCCCTCCGGATCTTCAAATGGATAATTGAAGAGGTTGGCCGCCTTCAACGATGCCAACGTCGGTGCGCAATGCTCTATCAGATATTTTTCTACCATGAAATCTCCTTATACGGCTTTAGTTAGTCTACGCTAACGTCAGGGTATTCTTATGAGTTAGTTTAGACTAACCACAGGATATCATAACTTTTTTCTGTTGTCAATACTTTTTATCTGCTGTCATTGTCATTTTTCTGATGGTATGCTATACTGAATAAAAAAGGAGAATCCTTTATGAAAATATCTTCCGACCACGTGATCGGTGCCCTGATCGGTCTTGCCAGGGCCTGTATCAGTAACGGCAAGGGTCCCTGTACGGACACCGTTCTTCTCTCTGCCTTATCCTGTCCTCCCGATGCACCGGAAGCAGAACTGCAACGGCAGATCCGCCAGATTGACGCTGAAAAAGCCCAGGTATCCCCAGGATGTCTGACCTGTACCGCGCGCTGCGGCAATACGGATCCCTATGATCTATCCCGCCTCTGGAGCGCTCCGGAAGAGATCCGGACGCAAAAATCCCTGATGCTTGCTGCCTTACGGATGCTGGCGCTCTATTCCGCGCAGAATCAGGATCCTGCCGTCAATGATTTTCTTTACCGCGGACTCTATGCTCTGGCGGAGGACTGGTCCGCCGACGAACTGCGTCCTTATGTTCTGGAGGCAGGAGCTCTGATTGTTTCCGCCAGAGCGCTCATGCCGTAAATTCTGATAATCATACAAAAAGGGGTACGGACCACAAGATCCGCCCCCCTTTTTTACTATTGCTTATTCTTACATATCCGCGGTCATTTCCGCCTTCAGAGCCTGCAGCAGTGCTTCCGCTTCCGCCGCGCTCTTACCGTTGGCTCCAAAATAGAACTTGATCTTCGGCTCCGTTCCGGAAGGACGTACGCATACCCAGCAATTGTTCTCCAGACGAATCCGGAGCGCGTCTGATTTCGGGTAGTCCTTATATCCCGGAAGATAATCCTCCACAGCCACAACCTTCAAGCCAGCATAAGTACTCTTGGGATTGGCCCGCATAGCCGCCATGATCTCCTTCATCTTGGCCGCGCCCTCGATTCCTTCAAAAGCCTTGGAGACAACTGCCTCCTTATAATATCCGTACTTCTGGTAGAGCGCCTCCAGGTGGTCGATCAGGCTGACGCCCTGTGACTTGCAGATGGCAGCCATCTCGCAGATCAGCATCGCCGCGCTTACCGCGTCCTTGTCCCGCGCATAGGTTCCGCACAGATATCCGTAGCTTTCCTCAAAGCCAAACAGGAAGGTACCCTTGCCCGTCTGCTCGCTTCTCAGAATCTGCTGTCCGATATACTTAAATCCAGTCAGTACATCCCGCAGCTCAACTCCATACTCTTCCGCCATAGGACGAACCATTTCCGTGGTTACAATACTCTTTACCACAAAGCCGTCCGCGGGAAGCGTACCTGTCTTCTTGCGGGCATCCAGAATATAATGCGTCAGCAGCATACCGGTCATATTTCCGGTAAAAGTCTTGTAGCCCTCCGGCGTCTTGACCATGATACCTACGCGGTCAGCGTCGGGATCGGTTCCTACGATCAGATCGGCATCGATCTGCTCTCCCAGCTTACAAGCCATCTCCAATGCGCGCGGGTCCTCCGGATTCGGCAGCGGTACTGTCGGGAAATTGCCGTTCGGCAGTTCCTGCTCCGGTACTACATGAACCTGCGTAAATCCGCATTCTGCCAGAATACGGCGCACCGGCTTGTTTCCTGTACCATGCAGAGGCGTATAGACAATCTTAAGATCCGCAGCGCACTTCTTCAGGTTCTCCGGGTCGATCAGTCTCTTCTTGATCTCCGCGATATAAGCGGAATCGATCTCTTCGCCGATCTCCACATACAGTCCGGCCTTCTCCGCTTCCGCTCTCTCCATCTTGTGGATGCTGTCAAAGATATCTACCTTTACAACCTCATCGATGATCTCGCTGTCCATCGGAGGCGGAACCTGGCAGCCATCCTCCCAATATGCCTTATAACCATTGTATTTAGCCGGATTATGACTGGCCGTGATCACGACACCCGCCTTGCAGCCCAGCTTACGAACCGTATATGACAGCTCCGGCACCGGACGCAGGGACTCAAACACATATGCCTTGATTCCGTTGCCATTGAATACGGCAGCCGTCTCTCTTGCGAAAACATCGGATTGATTCCGGGAGTCATAGGCGATCGCCACGCCCTTTTCCACGACAGCCGGATCCTTCTGCAGAAGATAATTGGCCAATCCCTGTGTTGCCCGGCGTACCGTATATACATTCATACGATTGTCGCCGGCCGCGATCACGCCTCGAAGTCCCGCCGTTCCGAATTCCAGATCTTTATAGAAACGATCCTGAATCTCCTTTTCGTCTTCACTGATGGACTGAAGCTCTGCCTTGGTCTTTTCATCCACCGCATCCGATGCGAGCCACCGCTCGTACCTCTTTTTGTACTCTTCCATCCTGAAACCCTCCTTACAGTGATTTTCTATGCTGACAGAATACTCCTGTCAATGACATTGTTATGGCTTACGCCCCTGCGGACTGCTCACCGGAAGACTCTTCCGCCGAATTCTCCTCCGGCACGCTCTCTTCCTGAGAACTCTCCTCTTCCGCTGAGGATTCCTCTTCAGAGCTTTCTTCCTGAGAACTCTCCTCCACATGTTCCCTAAACTGCGAGAAATACAGATTAACAACCGGAGGCGTATTTCCATTCAGAACCAGATCATAGCCTATAGCCTCATATCCCGACTTGGCCAGCAGAAGATAATAGGTTCCTTCTGTCAGGCGGAACTCTACCGCTGTTCCATCGCAGACTCCCATGTATTCTCCGTCGCAATATACCACAACACCGCTTAACGATGTGGTCAGGGAAACCTTTATATCCGTGGATTCCATGTGCACAGTAACCTGCATATAGGGCTGGGATACCGTGATCTTCTGTGTCACCGTCTCATATCCCTCTGCGGAAATCTCCAGTTCATGCTCTCCATAGTCCACAGTCAGCGTTGTAGAGTCCTGTTCTTCTCCATCCAGCTTGACCGTTGCCCGAACCCCTTCCGGCAAAACATTGACATCCACTACCGTCTGGTTCTTGCCGGTCACCGGCAGCGCAAGCTGCTGCCGCACCTGTGCCTCTACAAAAACCGTACCGGACGCCAATGTCGCGCCGTCCTGTTCTATTTTATACTTATTGAAGCCCTCCGTAAGCACGATCGGCTCCATATCCTTCTCAACTGTCACTTCCACCAGTTTTCCATAAGAAGGCGTAAATACAATCTTAGCGTTCTCATAGTTCTCCGTCTCCTTCAGTGTCACCGTTCCGACACTCTGCATCACCGCCGCCGTATAGACATGACTGCCAACAATCTGCAGATTGACAACATACTGCTCTGTAATCTCTGCCGGGTTCATCCTGTTGCCGCCATATGTACACACCAGATGGCTGTCATACTGATACGTCCTGCCATTATAACGGATCTCTCCGTCCGACACGGTCAGTCCATACGCATTGCGGATCTCCTCCGCAGCCGAAGACAGGCGCAATCTCTCAACACGATTGACGCTGCCCTCCTGGTAGGACACATCTACGACCTGTCCGGTACGCAGGGAAGCAAAACCGATCGAATTGCCGTATGCGTCCGTCACCTGATCCACATCGGCCAACTCAAAGAGAATCTCCTTGCCTGTATCGCTGCTGTAGACCGTAACACGCATGTTCTCAGAATCCACTGTCGTAATGACACCCGTTGTTGACTGTCCCGTATAACTTTCCTCTATGCTGCTTGAAGATTCTGCCGGCTGACTGGAATTCTCGCTTCTGCCCAGCAGAGTTTTGGACAGGATCAGAAACAGCACGATCACAACCGCCACGATGGCGATTCCGGCAATCAGAACGTTTCTCAGGATCTTCCCGGTCGGATTGTCCTCTTCCTCCTGCGGGTCCTCCGGCAGCTCTTCTGTAAGCTGCACTGTTTCCATCGCATCCACATCCCGCGGCTCTCTCTGTCCGGACACAAACGCAGCCGTTTTCTTTTCCTCGCCGAAGAACTCATCCCTCAGCTGCTGTGTCGTCTCGGATGACGCCTCCGGCGTCCGATTATCTTTAGAATCAGGAGATCCGGACCATTCGTCCTTCGTCCATTTGTCACTCATCGGTATGCTCCTTTCTCTATCCCGATATTGCTCACCATATATCATTATATCATGTTTTTCCCGTTCTGAAAAGTCCTTTACCGGTTTTTATAGCAAGTTCATTTTTAATTGCTCCAGACTCCGTCGCCTCTCCTCACACTGTTCCAGAAATTCCTGCAGCTTGTTTCTGTACTGTGCCGGCACCTTCCAGGATCGCTTCTCGTAGCCTTCCGCCGCCAGCTCCAGTGTCCGCCTCGGGTATAACAGATAATAATATAATACTTTCCGCTCATAAGGCCGTAATGTCCGCTCCTCCTCATAGGCGTTTAACAGCTCCCAAGCCGGCTCCGTCTGCCAAGCGCTCTTTCTGAGAAGCTTCTCCATCATCCTTGCCAGATCCATCACCGGCTCCGCCAGCTGTACCGTCTCAAAATCATGAATCAGATAGCCGTCCTTCCCGAACAATACACTATGATTGGAGAACGCGTTATGGCAGAACATCTTCTCTTCTTCCGCCCACCGCGCGTTCTCCTCGGCGCATCCGGAACGCAGCCCCTCCAGTGCTTCCCTGGCGCTGTCCTCACAGCAGCGCAGCACCTGTAAAAACATCAGCTCAAATTCTTCCAGACGTCCTCTGCGCCGAATATTTTTCCCCATAAAACGAACCCGCCTGAGCTGGCGTTCCAGTCGGTCGGGCAATTCCCCGTATCTGTGTGCCGCCTCGATCCCTTCCGGCAGTTCCAATCCCGTACAGCAGGTATGCAGCGTTCCCAGAACCCGCCCGAGTTCCCTGCAGGCTTCCGGCTTAGCCAGTTCCGCTTCGTTTCCCCGAATCCAATGCCGTACAGTAAGGGTCTCCCGGTTCTGGCTCAGCCATGGCTCTCCTTCCCGTGTCAGCACATACGCATCCGTCTGTGTCAATCCTCTCTGACGCAGGTGTGTTTTGACCTGATGTGCCAGGCGCAGTTCCCTCTCCGAATTATCCACGCTTTTCACAAGGTACAGCCCTGCCTCTGTCTCGCACAGATACGCTCCGAATTCCCGGCTGCTGCGCTGTACCGTCAATCCGAACTCCTCCAGTGTCTCATGGCTTAATTCCCGCATCGTTTCACATCCTTTTTCATAGTCCGTTGCCCGCATGGCGGGAAACGTTACTATCCTATGCCTTCGAATGTCAAACAGAACACGGACGCATACAAAAATCCAGGGGTGCCGTCCGGCGCCCCTGGATTTGCCTGCATAATCTTAAAGCTTCCAATCGGCCGCTGCTGTCTGCAGATCGACCAGTTTCCGATACAATCCGTCCTTGCGCATCAGCTCCTCATGGGTTCCGCTCTCCGCGACAATTCCGCCTTCAAGAACCACAATCTTATCAGCGTTTTCGACCGTCCTCATCCGGTGCGCGATCATCAGGACTGTTTTCCCCTGAATCAAATGGGTGATCGCCTGCTGAATCTGCGTCTCATTATCGACATCCAAGGATGCTGTCGCTTCATCCAGCAGAATCACCGGCGCGTCCTTCAATAACGCGCGCGCGATGGACAGGCGCTGGCATTCACCCCCGGAAAGTGTCGACCCGTTCTCTCCGATGACCGTCTGATAACCGTTCGGCAGCTTCTCGATAAATTCATGACAGTGCGCGTTCTTGGCCGCCTCGATTACCTCTTCATCCGAAGCGTTCTTCCGCCCTACCCGGATATTTTCCATGACTGTATTATTAAACAGCACCACATTCTGAAACACCACGGAAACATCTTTCATTATCGCGGTCGAAGCAACCTGTGCGAGATCGGTACCGCCCAGAGTGATCTTACCGTTGTCCGCATCGTAAAAGCCGGCCGCGAGATAGGCCAGAGTACTCTTGCCTCCTCCGGACGGACCGACCAGCGCCGTTACCTGCCCTTGTCTGGCTGTAAATGAAACATCTCTTAGCACCGACTTATCCGGCTCATATGAAAACCCTACGTGATCGAATACAATATCATACCCGTCCGACTGGCACTCTTTCTCTCCTGTTTCCTCCGGATAGTTCTGAATCGCCTTCAGGCGTTCTACCTGCAGATCTACGTTAAAGAGCTCCGCCATATTGGTCATGGCTCCGGAGAGCGGATCATACAACCGGGAAGCCGCAATCAAAAACAGGATATACGCAAGCATTGTCGTCTGCCCATGCAGCATCAGTATATTGCCTACGACGATCACCGTCGCCAGTCCCAAGCGGAGAAACATCTGTCCTGCCGTCACAAGGCTGGCCGTTACTGTCTCCGAAGAGATCTGCGCCCTCTCCGCGGCTTCCATCTTCTCATCCAGCTTTTTCAAGTATTCCTGCTCCAGATTGCAGGCTTTTATATCCTGAACCGTTTCCAGGCACTCCTGGATTCCGTTCGCCAGGGCAAGCTTCGCCTGAATATGTCTGCGTCCCAGCTTTCCCTGCAGCTTTCTGGACAGGAGAACAATCGCAAAGGAAACCGGCGCCACCCACAACAGCGCAAGCCCCATCCTCCAATCATAGACCAGCAGAGCGATGCATACAAGCGCCGTCGAAAGGATGGAGCCCCAGAACTGCGCAACTGTATGCGAAAAAGCGTGTTCAAACCCGGCACAGTCACCCATAATAGTACTCGTCAGATCCGCAAGATCCCGCTCATGAAAGAACCGCAGCGGCAGTGTCCGAAGCTTTTCCGCCAATGTGATTCGGCGGCGTTCACTCTCTTCATAGGTTCCCATATAGGTTACAGTATATTGGAGATAGTGCAGAATAAAGATCACCGTCAGAATCCCCACGCCTATGCCGGTATAGAGCCATACATTCATAGAATTCTCTCCTTCTCCGAGCAGAGTCGCTAAAAACGAATTCAGCACGCAGGCCAGTAATATCACCGGCAGCATCAGGCTGATATACGCCAGGGCGGAGTACAGGATCCCTTTGAGCAGATCCTTGGCTCCCTGCTCACTCAGGGCATATTTTTTCTGAAGATATCTCATCATCCCCTGGCCTCCTTTCCGACCTTCCATTGAACGGATGTCTGATAATCCTTCCACATCGACGCGTATTTACCACCGGCTGCCAGCAGCTCCTCATGCGTCCCCTGTTCGACAATGCTGCCGCCGTCAAACACCAGAATCAAGTCCGCGTTCTGAACCGTAGACAGACGATGCGCAATCATCAGGACTGTCTTATTCTCTGTTAGTTTCTCGAACGCGAGCTGAATCTGATGTTCATTCTCCGCGTCCGCGAAAGCAGTCGCCTCATCCAGAATGACAATCGGCGCGTCCTTCAGGATCGCCCTTGCCAGGGCAATTCTCTGATTTTCTCCGCCGGACAGATATGTGCCGCCGTTCCCCACGACCGTATCCAGTCCTTGCGGAAGCCGAGCAATGATCTCTCCGCACTGCGCTGCTTCTGCCGCGCGCAGGACTTCCTTCCCCGCCGCCTCCGGCTTGGCCGCGCGGATATTTTCCAGCAGTGTGTCCTTAAAGAGTCTGGTATTTTGAAATACAAAAGCAATCCGCCGCATAAGATCCTCTTTGCCGATCTGCCGTACATCCACGCCGCCGACCAACACCCGTCCTCCGGACACATCATAGAACCGCGGAATCAACTGGGCCGCTGTAGACTTGCCGCTGCCGGAAGCTCCAACCAGAGCCACTGTTTTCCCTGCGGGAATTCGGAAGGTAACATGATTCAATGCCTTGGCCTCCGTTCCCGGATAACTGAAGGTCACATCCTCAAAGGATATGGACGTATCCTTCGGGCACCGCGGAACTTCTGCTTCCGGTAAAGGCTGCTCCTTCAACACTTCTTCAATCCTCGTCACCGCGCTTTTGGCTGCCATCAGCTGCTCACCGGCAAACATGACCCGATTCATCATCGTTGTGCAAATCGGTGTGAACAGGCTATAGAATAAGAAGTCCAGAAATACATCCTGATACGCTGCCTGACCGGTGAGCCCGGACAGGATCATACAGGCCACGGGAATCAGCAGAATAAATGTGCCATTCAGCGCGACATTGAATCCAGTCAGCGGAATACGGCATTTTAACGCGTAGCCGGAAGCGTATTTTTTATATTCTTCAATCGCGGCGTGAAAATTTTTAAAGGAATAGACTGTCTGTTGGAATACCTTTACTACCGGAATGCCGCGGATGTACTCTACCGCTTCTTTATTCATGGTCTCCAGTGCTGTCATATAGCCTTCCATAAAATGCGCGTTGTCTCCGCCCATCATCTGCTTCATACAGAAGAAGCTGACCGCCAGAGGAACCAGGCAGCAGAGTCCCAACCGCCAATCAAACGTGAAAATCAATACCAGAACAGCGGCCGGCATGATAACTGCCCCTGTCAGATCCGGAAGCTGATGCGCCAGGAAGTCCTCGGTAAGTCCCGCGTTATCATCGATCACCTTCCGCAGGCGTCCGCTGGCATTCTGGCTGAAGTAGCCCAGCGGCAGCGTAACAATATGGTGCATCGCTGCCTTTTTCATATTGGTCGCTGTACGGAAAGCGGCCAGATGCGAACAGCACAGGGCTAGAAAATACAATAAAATACTCAGAATGGAGCATCCTGCCGCCCACCAGGCATAAACGCCGCTATGAGACGCCAGACCAATATTTCCTGCCATCAGGGCATTCAGCATATCCCGTACAACAAACCAGATGCAGACAAACGGAATCATCGACATCACCGTACTGAGCCCGGCCAAAATCATGCCCAGAATCGTAAGCCAGTGTCGATTGCCTGCATAAGCAAACATTCTGGATATCTCAGAATTCTTTTTCATTCGAAACCTCCTAAAAAAAAGTGCCGCGGTTAGTTTTCTCTAACTACGGCACTTTTTTTAAGAGAATTGCCTTCTAATTGCAATGACTGAGGGGACTATTTTCTATCCATTCAGACTTCTTTTCGATATTCTGTTGACGGCATCCCATATTCCGCACAAAAAGCGGAGGTAAATTTGTTCGGATTTCAAATATCCGATCTGCGCGGCAATCTCACCTATGGTAAGTCCGCTCTCCTTAAGCAGCCGTTCCGCCACCTGCAGGCGGTATCGTTTCATATACGCATATACCGAATCCCCATATACGCCCCGAAAGCATTTTTTCATAACCGTCGGGGAGAGATCGAACCGTTCGGATAACTCGTCAATCGTATAATGCTCATTAAAATGCTCTACAAGAAAAGCATGAACCCGTTTGATCGCGGCGATCTGCGCCGCTGAAAAATAGCTGTGTCTTCCGGTATCTTCTGCCGGATTCAGTTCCGTCAGCACTAACAACAGCTCCAAAATCTTGACGCGGATATATCGGAACCTTATATAATTCTGAGAAAATATGCTCTATGGTTGGATTGGCACGAATCATCGTGAAATTCCGTGCCTGCGACAATGCCCAAATCCTCTCCAGATCCACTGCCAGCAGTTCCAGCACCTTTTTCATTTCTTCTGTAATCGCGGAAAAATCAATCGTTACTGTGATACCATGATAGTGCATGGTCGGAAATTCCGATTGATGCGCATTGTCATGCAGAGAACAGAATGACAGGTCTCCGGCAGACATATAACAGTATTGACTCTCTCCAAACAGACACTCGCTCCGTCCCTCCTGACAGTAATTGATCTCCATGACATTGGGAGTTGGTCTCTGCTGTTTGTTGCAGTACGCCATATGCATGTCATTGTAGATCAACTCCATCCCCGGGAACACCTGATACAGCGTAATATCTCCTGTACCACTCCCGTTTTCCAGATGATAACTACCGCAGTACCCGTCTTCCGTCCCCTTTTCATGCACAGACGCGCCATACAGATCGATACTTGTAAATCGATCAGTTGCGGACGCGGACAATAATATATCTCTGGCCAGCGAATATGGATTCTCCATATACGAATCTCCCTCAGGCCTCGGACTTTCGATTCCAGTTCCTCATACTGCTGCCCTGCTGCTCTACAAATCCGCGGTGTCCGTGTACCGGGATCTGTTCCAGCGCCGCCTCCAACGCCGCAAATTCCTCTTCCGTCAGGTTTACATTCCATGCGCCGAGATTCTCAAGAATCCGCTCCTGGTTTTTGGAACCGGGAATCGGTACGACATTAGGCGATTTATGCAGCATCCAACTCAAAGCAATCTGCGCTTTGGTCGCGTTTTTCCCTTCCGCGTAACGGGTCAGCAGGTCAAGAACCGGCTGATTGGCCTCCATATTTTCTTTACGAAGCTGCGGAACATATTTACGCACATCATCGCTATGAGAAAAGTCCGTAGCGGCGGTTACTTTTCCGGACAAAAATCCGCTCGCAATGGGAGAGAACGGAACCACACCGATCTGATGATCCAGGCAATATGGGATAACTTCCTTCTCTATCCCTCTCTCCAGCATGGAATAAATATTCTGGACCGCCGATAACGGTGTAACGGCATCAGCTCTGCTGATCACATCTACATCGACCTGTGACAGCCCCCATCCGCGGATCCATCCCTCCCGGATAAGTTTTCCCATAACCTCCGCTACATCCTCTACCGGAATCTCCGGATTCACGCGATGAAGGTAATACAGATCGGCATAGTCGGTTTGCAGCCGTCTTAATGAAGCCATCAGGTGCTCCCGCACGACATCTTCCATTCCCTTGGCCGCTACTTCCTCTGTATTCAGATGAAGTTTGGTCGCCAGAACCACTTCCTTACGAAATGTCTGTACCGCGTCCCCTACGATTCTCTCATTGTGTCCTCGGTTCTCCGGCAGAAGATTGGGCCCGTAGGCTTCTGCCGTATCAAAAAAAGTACAGCCAAACGCGTATGCTTTGCGGATCGCTTCGATACTGTAATCTCTCTCCGGTATCTCGCCGTATCCGTGACTCAGTCCCATGCATCCCATTCCGATGGGAGAGACCTCTATATCTCTCAGCTTCCGTGTATTCATTGGCTCTCCTTTCCGCCTTCCGGATCCATTCCGATCTTCTCTTTTAACTGCGCCGCAACCTGCAGCAGCAGCTCCCTGCTGTTGATCTGCGGTTCTTCCAATACCTGCCGCAGCAATAGATTCAATACTATGCCGATCTCCCTGCCTCTGGGATACCCAATCTCCATGAGATCCCGTCCTCCGACCGCAAGATCCGCCAGCTTTACACAATCTCCCCGATTGAGAACGGTCTCGTAAAGCCCATGTGCCTTCTCAAGCTTCCGCAGGCTCTCCTCTCGGCTCTGCACGCTATGCGCCATGGCGTCCGCCCGCTGCAATGCCTCCAGATACGGATAAAAGCCATCCGGCAATACCGACAGCAGCTGCCTCATCTGTACATCCGTCTCCGGCGGATTGGTGTCATGCATACGAACGGCCAGCACAATCGCCTCCCGTGCCGCATTGTCAAATTTCAGCCTGCGCAGAATGCCGTCCGCCATCTCCGCTCCCATTTCCGGATGCCCGGTAAAGTGATCAATCCCTGCCGCATCCGTCACTCTGCAGCGCGGCTTGGCAATATCATGGAGCAGTGCCGCCCAACGCACTACCCGTACGGCCGGCGTCTCCGCGACTGTCCGTATGGTATGTTCCTCAACCGTATAGCAATGATACCGATTCTCCTGCGGTACGCCGACACTTTCCATCCACTCCGGAATAATCTGCGCCATCAGCCCACTGGCGGCAAGGTCTCTCAGGACCTCCGGATGCTCTGATACCAGAAGCTGCTCCATCTCTTCCCGTACCCGTTCCCGACTCACATTAGCCAATAACGGCGCCTTTTCACGAATGGCACGCTCCGTAGTCTCCTCTATCTCAAATCCGAATCTCGCGGCAAACCGGTACGCCCGCAGCATCCGCAGCGCGTCCTCTTCAAAGCGCTCCCTTGCGTCTCCTACACATCGAATTCGTCCCGCTCTCAGATCCTCCTGCCCTTGGAACAGATCTACCACTCCGGTTCTCGGATGATATGCCATCGCGTTCATCGTAAAATCCCGCCGTTTCAGATCTTCCCGCAGGCTTCCTGTATACTGCACCGTATCCGGGCGGCGATGGTCCGTATATACTCCGTCAACACGGAATGTCGTGACTTCATAGATCTCCGTCCCAAACCGGACACTCACCGTTCCATGTTCAATCCCTGTATCATAGGTATTGCGGAAAATCCGCTTTACATCCTGGGGTTCAGCAGAGGTCGTAATATCCCAATCCTTAGGAGTTCTGCCCATCAGGCTGTCCCGAACACAGCCGCCTACCACATAGGCCTGAAACCCTGCTGTCTCTAACTCATCCAATATCCTCTCCGCATCCCGCGGTATCTGAATCCTCTGCATTCTTTCACCTCTTCTTCCTGAAAAGTATACCATAGATCCCGTTTTTTTTCAAATATTTCTCTTGTATAAGCCGCAAAAAAGGGAACATACTACCTGTGATGAAGCCTGCAAACCTCATCATAAAAGGAGGAAGCAATTATGCAAGATTCCAAGGAAATCAACCGCTGTATCTGCTGTGATGTAACGGAGTGCCGCCATCACGCCAACGCTCAGGACTATTGTACCTTACAGGAGATCCGTGTACAGAAGCATGAGCCCCATGCTACACAATGTAAATGTACGGACTGCGCGAGCTTTGAATGTAAGCCCGTAATGTAAACGGATTTAGCACAGAAAAAACACCGTAATTTTTGAATTACGGTGTTTTTTCTGTGCTAAATCCGTTTTTTACAATAAAATGCTTGATTTTTTCTGATGCCTTCATTATAATGAAAGTATCAACAATTGAGGAGGTACCCCAATGGATCGTATTGATAATGAAATCCTGACTCTCCTGCTGAAGAACGCGCGTATTTCTCTTTCTGAAATCAGCAGTCAGGTCAATTTATCCGTTTCCGCAGTTAGCGAACGTTTGAAAAAGCTGGAGAATTCCGAGATGATTCAACAGTATACAACGATTCTGAACCCCAAGGCTTTCCATAAGGATCTAACAGTTATCATGCTGGTGACTCTGTTTAATTTCTCCGAAAACTCCGAGTTCACCGAGTATGTTCTGTCCGAGCCTTCGATCACGGAATATTATTATATTGCCGGAAGCTTTGACTGCTGTCTTAAAATCATCACAGAAGATACGGCTTCTTTTGAAAAGATCTTTAACCAGATTCGCAGCTTCCCCTGTGTCGGTAAAACGCAGAGCAATGTCGTACTGTCT
>CAVGBV010000011.1:21587-35208 GCA_963627615.1 Alloprevotella sp. | reverse complement strand
GGGCTTCGCGGCGCTCAGAAGGCGATAAGCTCATCAGCTGCTGGTTGAGCTCCTTGCGCTCCTGACGCCACTTCTGGCGCGCATCGTATTCGGCCAGAACTTGAGATTCGTCCCTGCGCCGAACATAATAAGTCTTATCGGCAGTCTGCTTGTAATAATACATATGCCCGTTGGTGTGGTGCTTGTGAGATAAGATCCAAGAACCATGCGAGAGGCATTTGGCGGTAACAAAGAGAAAATAAATCACTGGAAACAACAATATCCCTCCTTACGAGAGATATTGCATCACTATTCTGAATATTTTGCAATCATAAAATATATAAGGCTGTCGCACGTTAATGCGACAGCCTCCATTCATTATTTTTGCAGTTTCCGCTGGATGAGCTTTTGGATCTCAACGATCGGAATGATAGAAAACGCCAATCCCAAGGAGACAAGATATTCAACCAAGGAAATGTGCGCGAATCCGAAAGCGGAAGCGAAAAAGGGAATGTAGATGACAGCGGTGGAGCAGAGAAGAGAGAGCAGCATAGCGCCCCACAGGAACAGATTCTGTGTTTTGATGGAAAAGATGGAGTGACGGAGAGAACGCATATTAAAGGAATGAAAAATCTCTGTCATCGATAAGGTCAGAAAAGCCATGGTCATGCCATCGGCACTGTCAGTAAACTCCCATATGCCGTTTTCCATATAATGTCCTACGCAGTAAGCCGTTAAGGTGATGAGGGTGACAAGGATTCCCTGAATCGCGATATTCCATCCCAGGCCATCGGAGAAGATTCCTTTGCGGGAGTCGCGAGGCGGCCGGGTCATAATGTCGGATTCACTTTTTTCAACGCCCAGTGCCAGTGCAGGAAAACAGTCGGTAATCAGATTGATCCATAATAGATGTACAGGCTGCAGGATAGTGAAGCCCAGCAGGGTCGCCGTAAAGATGGCCAGTACCTCAGAGAGATTGGAGGCCAGCAGAAATTGAATCGCCTTACAGATGTTGTCGTAGATTCGACGGCCTTCGCCTACAGCGGAGACAATGGTTGCAAAATTATCATCGGCCAAAACCATATCCGCGACGTTTTTGGTGACATCGGTTCCGGTGATTCCCATGCCGATACCGATATCGGCGTTCTTTATGGAAGGAGCGTCATTAACGCCGTCTCCGGTCATGGCAGTGATCTTACCGCGAGCCTTCCATGCCTTGACAATACGTACCTTGTGTTCGGGCTGCACCCGGGCATATACAGAGTACTGATCAATCCGCTCCGCCAGTTCTTCATCGCTCAGATCATCCAGCATAGAGCCTGTGATGGCTTGCTCCGGACGAGTGAGGATCCCAAGCTCCTTGGCGATGGCTACGGCAGTATCCCGGTGGTCTCCGGTGATCATGATCGGGCGGATTCCGGCCTGCTGACATTCCTGAATGGCCGGAAGAACTTCTGGACGTACCGGATCCATCATGCCGGTGAGGCCGATATAGCACAGATCCTGCTCCAGTGTATCCGGATCATAGGATGCCGGGGCCTTGTCCCAGGGACGGCAGGCAGCGCAGAGTACACGCAGCGCACGGTCGGCCATACTCTTATTTTGCTGCAGGATAGTTTCACGGAGAGCCTCGGTCATGGGAACCTCGTCCGTACCGACCAAGGCATAGGCGCAGCGCTTCAGCACTTCATCCGGAGCGCCTTTGGTGTATTGGACAATGGAGCCGTCGCTATAGAGGTGTACAGTAGACATCATCTTGCGCATGGAGTCAAAAGGCGCTTCGCCGATACGGGGAGCCGCCTTTTTAAGGTTATCCTTGGACAGACCCAGAGAATACGCATAGTTGACCAGCGCGCATTCTGTGGGCTCGCCGACCGCCTGGTTCTGGCTGTCCAGCTCAGCGTCGCTGGCCAGGGCCATGGCCGATGCCAGGAGCTTTTCATCATCGCTGTAATGCTCTACGACGGTCATTTTATTTTGCGTCAATGTGCCTGTTTTATCCGAGCAGATGATCTGCGTGCAGCCTAAGGTTTCGACAGCGGTCAGCTTGCGGATAACGGCATTGCGCTTGGACATATTGGTAACACCGATGGACAGGACGATCGTAACCACAGTGGCAAGGCCTTCCGGAATTGCGGCAACCGCCAGACTGACGGCAACCATAAAGGTGTCAAGGAGTACTTGACCATTCAGATTGGAGAAATGACGGAATACATTGACCACGAAGATAACGGCGCAGATACCGATGACAAGAAAACTGAGCGTCTTACTGAGCTGACCCAGCTTGCGCTGCAGGGGAGTGCTCTCGTCCTGAGCCTGCGTCAGAGCGTCCGCGATTTTTCCCATTTCGGTCTGCATGCCGGTAGCGGTGACAACCGCACGTCCACGGCCATAGACGACAGTACTTCCCATATAGACCATGTTTTTGCGGTCTCCCAGAGGAACATCCTTGCCGTCAGGGGAGGAGAGGCTTTCGTCTGTTTTGGTTACAGCCATGGATTCACCGGTCAGGGCGGCTTCTTCTACCTTCAGGCTGGCGCATTCGATAATGCGCGCGTCCGCTGGAACGGCATCTCCGGCTTCCAGAATGATAAGATCGCCCGGTACCAGTTCTTCACTGTGGATGGTGATTTGCTGTCCGTCCCGAATGACCTTGGAGGTTGCGGCGGCGATCTCCTGCAGAGCAGCGATTGCCTGTTCGGCCTTGCTTTCCTGTACCACGCCCAGTACGGCGTTGATGATGACGACCACCAGAATGATGATCACATCGGCAAAAGAATCCCCGGAATAAAAGGAAGTGATGCCGGAAATCAATGCCGCGGCCATCAGAATGATGGTCATAGGGTCGCTCAGCTGCGTCAGAAAACGCTGCAGCAGCGTTACGGTCTTGCCACCGACGAGTTTGTTGGGCCCGTGAACGGACAGACGGCTGGAAGCTTCCGCGGCAGAGAGACCGGTAGCAGGTGTCTTCATCTCCTGAAGAACCTGTTCTTTGGAATGAAGATATTCTTTCATAATACATGCCCTCCTAGGCAAAAGATTTACGGTGAAACAAAAAAGACCTACCCACCGCTTGGCAGATAAGTCTCATCATTTGAAACGAGCCAGAAGGAACACCTCCGGGTGTTGGCTTTGTTACGCTTAAAATAAAGCGCCGATTACTCCCTTATGGTTCTAAATATAACAGATTGTTGGAAAAAAGTCAAGAATTTTTTGCGGCATTTTGTGCATTGCGGACCTTAACACGCTGTTCAGCCGACAGATACAGTTTACGCATACGGATATTCTTGGGTGTAACCTCGACCAGTTCATCCTCAGAAATGAACTCCAGGCACTGCTCCAGACTCATGATCTTGGGAGGCGTCAGACGCAGCGCTTCGTCAGCGGAGGAGGAACGCATATTGGATACATGCTTTTTCTTGCAGACATTGACAACCATATCGCCGCCGCGGGAATTCTCTCCGACGATCATACCTTCATATACTTTTGTCTGAGGGCCGATGAAAAGATTACCGCGATCCTGTGCGTTGTACAGACCGTAAGTTACGGCTTCGCCTTCTTCAAAGGCAATCAGGGATCCGCGGCTACGGGCCTGCATATCGCCTTTATAGGGCTCATAATCGTAAAAGACATGATTGATAACAGCGGTGCCCTTGGTTTCGGTCATGAGCTGACTGCGGTAACCGATCAGACCGCGAGAAGGAATCTTGAACTCCAGACGGCTGTAACCGCCATATACCGGGGTCATATTCTGCAGCTCCGCTTTACGGACACCAGCGCCTTCCATCAGCACGCCTGTATATTCGTCAGGCAGATCAACCGTCAGAAGCTCGACGGGCTCCATCAGCTGTCCATGAACCATCTTGGTGATAACCTGCGGGCGGGATACGGCAAATTCATAGCCCTGGCGGCGCATATTCTCAATCAGGACGGACAGATGCAGCTCTCCGCGGCCGGAAACAACATAGGCATCCGGAGAATCCGTATCTTCGACCCGAAGACTGATATTGGACTCCAATTCCTTGTACAGGCGGTCGTGGAGGTGACGGGAAGTTACATATTCACCCTCGCGTCCCGCAAAAGGACTGTTATTGACACGGAATGTCATGGACAGAACCGGCTCATCGATCTCTACAAAGGGGAGGGGTTCTATATTATTGGGAGAACAGATGGTCTCGCCAATATTGATATCCTTGATGCCGGATACGGCGACGATATCGCCCACTGATGCCTCTTCCAGAGGTACACGGTCCAGATCCTGGAAGGTATAGAGGCTTGTCAGATGCACGCGTGTGGAAGTTCCGTCCTTGCGGCAGATCACAGCCTCGTCACCGGCCTTCAGGTGTCCGCGGTCAATTCGTCCGATGGCAATTCGTCCGGTATAGCTGTCATAATCGATATTGGAAACCAGAAGCTGCAGATCTCCGGTGGGATCCCCCGTGGGAGCGGGAATGGTCTTCAGAATCGTATCAAACAGCGGAGTCAGATCCGTTCCTTTTGTATTGGGATCCAGAGAAGCCCAGCCGTCTCTGGCGGAAGCGTAGACAACCGGAGAATCCAGCTGCTCATCCGACGCGCCCAGGTCCAGCAGAAGCTCCAGAACATCGTTAAAGACTTCTTCCGGACGAGCCATGGGGCGGTCCACCTTGTTGACGACAATGATCGGAACCAGACCCAGATCCAGCGCCTTCTTCAGTACAAAACGGGTCTGAGGCATACATCCCTCAAATGCGTCTACCAAAAGAAGTACGCCGTTGGCCATCTTCAGGCTGCGTTCCACTTCGCCGCCAAAATCCGCGTGTCCCGGGGTATCAATAATATTAATCTTTACGCCCTGATAGTGCAGAGCTGTATTTTTTGCAAGAATCGTAATGCCACGCTCTTTTTCGATGTCGTTGGAGTCCATAACACGCTCGTCCACCTGCTGATTTTCGCGGAAGACGCCGCTTTGTTTGAGCATCGCATCTACAAGAGTCGTTTTGCCATGATCGACATGGGCAATAATGGCAATATTGCGAATCATATTCTGATCGATCATAAAAAGTTGTCTCCTTTCCCAAATAGACCTTGTCGAAGCACAAAAAATAGTGTATCATAAAGGCGTACAATATGCAATAAAAATATAGCGGAGAAGCAACTTTTGTAAGGATGCACGAAGAATGCAGAAAAGGAGCAGATTTATGAAGACACAATTATTAAAGGGTGTCCAGCCTTTCTGGTTTTGGAATGGGAAAATGGACCATGAAGAGATCGTACGTCAGATTGATGAGATGGCGGATAAGGGTGTTCAGGGCTTCTTGATCCATCCGCGTCAGGGAATGGATCTGCCGTATCTTACAGAGGAGTTTTTTGACAGGGTAAAGACAGCGGTGGCACAGGCCAAAAAACACGGCATGGAAGTATGGCTATATGACGAGTATCCTTATCCCAGCGGTGTGAGCGCGGGACAGGTTATGCTGGATCATCCGGAGTACTGCTGTAAAGCGCTGAAAAAGACGGTGGGGACGGTATCCGGCGGAGAAACGCTGAAGATGTATTGTCCTTGGGGCAAGGTGGTTTCCGCAAGGGCTTACAGAGTCCGGGACGGTAAGTGCTGCTTTGATGAATTTCAGGATGTAAGTGCTTATATCGGTACAGGCTATAGCGATGAGATCTTTCAGCTGAGCGGTCTGACGGCATATAACCGGAAAAGGTTTTTTACCGGCGTAGCCAGCAAGTATCTATATTGGACGGCTCCGGAAGGAGAATGGAAGGTCTATGTATTTATCGAAGAGGTCATGAAGCATTTCAAGTACTTTGAGAACTTCGTAGATCCGCTCAATCCGGAAGCGATCCGGTACTTCCTGCAGACAACCCATGAGCAGTATAAAAAACATATCGGTGATGAATTCGGCAAGACCGTCAAGGGGATATTTACTGACGAAGTGACGGCTTTCCCGCCATCGCAGCCATGGTCCCCGCTCCTTCCCGGCCTTGTGAAGGAGAGATACGGAAGGGATCTGATCGACGTTCTGCCGGCCCTGACCGAGGATATGGGACCGGAGACGCAGCGGATTCGTTTTGAATATTGGGATACAGCGGCAGACGCTTTTATCAATAGTTATGATAAGCAGGTTTATGAGTGGTGCGAGGCCAATCATCTGATGTACATCGGAGAGAAGCCGATTCTGCGTTCCAAGGAGCTGGAGTTTGTCCATGTCCCGGGAACGGACAGCGGGCATGCCAAGGTGGGAGCCAAGGTGGATCCTCTGCCGGGCAAGTATCGCGCCAATGGTAAAATCATCTCTTCAGCGGCGCATTTTTACAATAAGCCCGCGGCGCTGTGCGAGGCGTTTCACAGCATTGGCTGGGGGATGACCATACAGGATATGAAGTGGATCTTCGACTGGTTGGCCATGACAGGCGTGGACTGGTATGTACAGCATGCATATTATTTTTCTACGGATGCCCTGACCAAGCATGACGCGCCTCCGTCTTCTTTCTGCCAGATGCCGTGGTGGGAGGAACAGGGACATATCAGCAGGTATGCGCTGGGACTGGGCAAGATGCTGACAGGTCTGAAGCGTCATGTGCATACGCTGGTCATCGATCCGGCGACATCCGCGTGGGTTCTTTCGGCACAGGAGAAAAAAGAGCATGAGAGCGCCATCAGTGCTGTGATGAACTCCCTGATGAATGCGGGATGCGATTTCTATGTGATCGATCCGCAGCTCCTGGCGGAGGCGGAAGTCAGACAGCAGGAGGGGAAAACGGTCGTCTGGATCCGCGGAGAGGCGTATGATGCCATCGTAATGCCCAATATGAATAATATTGAGGACGCGGCCTACCGGGTGGTGCGTCGTTATGTAGAAGAGGGAGGACTCCTTGCGGCAGCAGGGGATATCCCGGTCTATAATGTGCAAAAAGAGAATTCGGCAGAGTGGTTTGCCAAGATCTACGACTCCGGCAGGGAAAATCTGCTGAAAACCAGCGTATACGAGATTGGGCCCAAGCTCGCGGCGCATCATGGAGAGAACGATTGGAGCTATGAGGTCATGGCAGAAGGTGCCTATGCGGTAACGGGAACGGATCCGCAGGGCCGGGAACTGGTGTTTATAATCAATACCACAGCAAAATCGGTCAAGGTGAAGCTTAGCCGAAGACTGCAGGGACAGCTGGTTCAGATCGATCTGGCGACAGGAAAAGAAACGCCTGCGGGAGAGTATACGGGCAGCATTCAGACAAGGTTGGAGCCTTGGGCTTCCGCGGTATATCGGATAGAAGAGGGGGCCTGCGAGGCGTATAAGACTCAGAAGATCGAGCTGCCTTTGACAGCGCGGGATTGGGAGATCCGCAGAAACCGGGACAACGCGTTGTATCTTGGAAAGTGGATGATGCGTCTGCCCAATGGGGAGAGCGGAGAAGTCGGCTGTTATCCGGTGATCGATCAGATGGAAGAAAAGGGATTCAGTATTCCGGTTCAGACGGTCCCGTATTTTGGATGCCCCAAAGAGCTGGTATTTCCAGAGATCGACGCATCCTATGACTTAAGCTTTGAGTGGCAGCTGGAAGAGAAAAAGGAAGCATGGCTTGTGATGGAGCCGGGTACCTTGCGCGGAAAATGGAAAATCTGTCTGAATGGACACGAGATCCGGGAGTTTGTAAATAAAGAGTTTTATAATCACACCAATCTGGCGGCAGATGTGAGCGGATACCTTCAGAAGGGAACCAATCAGATCCAGGTTCAGGTACATTGTGTGAAGAATTATGACGGACTGCGTAATCCCCTCTATATCTTCGGAGATTTTGCCGTAATGGTAAAAGAGGGAGTGCAGATCGCCCTTCCGGCGATCCAAAAGGGAGAATTCGGAAAACAGCTTGCCAACGGCCTGCCTTTTTATGCAGGAGATGTGGTCTATCGCCATGAGGTGGTGCTGGAGCGCGCGACGGAGCTGCCGGTACAGTTGGATCTTGGCGTTTCGGAGCTCCAGGATGCCATGCGGGTATTTATAAACGGAAGAGATTGCGGTATTTCAGCATGGACGCCCAGAATCCTGGAGGTTCCGGCAGAGGTGTTTCATGAAGGAAGCAACACGGTGGAGCTTGTGGTATCCAATACATTGGCCGGCCTTTTTGAAGGACAGTATTTTGATCAGAAGCTGCATAAATATGTACAGATTGAAGATCAGACGAAGGATGTAACAGAGGAAAAATCCTTTAAGGCATGGTAAAGGAGAGGACAATGAGAGTATTTATCAGTTCTGATATGGAAGGAACTGCCGGAATCGTGCATTGGCAGGAGACTGAGCAGGAACACCCCAATCAGTATCAGCCGTTTTCCGTGCAGATGAGCCGGGAAGTCGCGGCAGCGTGTCAAGGGGCAATCGATGCCGGCGCTCAGGACGTAGTGGTCAAAGACGCGCATGACAGCGCACGCAATATTATTTTTGACATGCTGCCGGAGAGCGTTCGGATGATTCGCGGATGGACCGGAGATATGCACAGTATGATGAGTGGAATTCAGCATGGGCATTTCGACGCGGCGCTGATGACAGGCTATCATACCGGTGTAGCGCAGACGGGAAGTCCGCTGTCGCATACGATGAATCTGCAGAATTCTATGGTAAAACTGAATGGCGAACCGGCAAGCGAGTTTGTTCTGAACGCGTATATGGCTGGATACTATAAGGTTCCGGTCGCTTTTCTCTCAGGAGACCAGGAAATATGCGAACAGGCGAAACGGATGATTCCGGGAATCGAAACAGTAGCGACCAAGGAGGGAATCGGAGGTGCGGTGCTCTCCATCCATCCGGCCCTGGCGGTAAAAAGAATTCACGCGGGTGTACAAAAAGTCCTGTCGGGGGACCTGCGGTCCTGTCTCGTTGCGATGCCGGAGCGCTTCCAAATGGAGATTACGTACCGGAAACATCAGGAGGCATATACCCGGTCCAACTATCCCGGTGCCGTGCTGAAGGATGGCAATACAGTCAGCTATGAAGCAGATGACTATATGGAGATCATGCGTTTTATGAATTTCTGCTTATAAATATTCAAAAGGGGCTGCCGCACGTGAGTGCGGCAGCCCCTTTGCAATGCGGGACGATTTGTTCGTCAATCATAATTTATGCGTGTGCTGAAGAATGATCTGCCATCCGTGTGAAGATCGCCTCGCAGGTTCCCAAATAAGATAAGCCATGGCCATCCGACATTCGGAAAACCAGTTTTCCGTTATCCGTGCGGAGAGATGCGGTAAACGGAAGATATTCTTCTGTTTTGTCATAAAACTCGGCCCATCCAGCAGTCCCATCTACATGGTATCGAATACAAAAATCCGTGCTTATACCGTTTTTAACGATCGTTCCGACAATGGAAAGGTTGTCTTGAACGGCGAAAGATGCATCCACAGGGAAATCCGCGCTATAACTAAGCTGATAGTTCCAAGAGGAGCCTGGTATCAGCAATTTTGCAATATCGTTTGCCACTTTTGACTTTGGGTTCGTCAGGAAACATACGGAGACCACAGCGCAGAGGACTACGGACACAAAAATAATCCAGAAGGTAGACTTTTTATAGTTCATCACGGACTTTACACGTGCCTTTACGCCTACCTCGCCAAAAGCGAGAGGACACGCCGCAATTACACGGCGGCCCTTGCTGCAAGCGACAAGTGCCTGTGTATAATCCGCTCTTTGTTCATTGTCCATGTCCTTGATAACCTTTTCATCACAGGCAAGCTCAATATCCCGGCACAGCAGTATATAGCTGAGCCATATCAGCGGATTGAACCAATGAATCGTCAGCAGCAGAAAACCGAGTGGTTTCCACCAATGATCCTTGCGGCGGATATGCGTCCGCTCATGGGCAATCACATAATCCATCTCGCGGCTGTCCATATGATACGGAAGATAGATCTTGGGCCTGAGGATCCCAAGTACAAACGGAGAGCAAACAGTTTCACGTTGGTAGATATTGTCCCGCAGGATTACTGCTTCGCGAACTTTGCGGCACAAACGCCAGAAGCTTACAGCGGAGTAGAGAAAAAGAGCAGCGGCACCGGAAAGCCAAAGCACTGTTAAAACCGGAATCCATATTTGCAGAGGATTGGCGCTTGCTCCCAACGCAGGGGTAAATGAACCGCGGATTACCGGATTGATCACGTGATTTAGAGCGGAAATCCCTGTCTGGACGGAAGGCTCCGGATCCATCATAATTGTCGGCGGGATTGTTTCCGCACTCGGAATCAGACTGAATGCGCTTTCCAGCGAAAATGGAAAAATCATTCGAACAGCGACGATACCCCAAAGCAGAACGTTCACCCATTTCGGCGCCTTTTTCAAGCAAAAACGCAATACCAGAACCACGATCACAACCCAGCTTGCAGATATACTCATATTGACGATTTTCAGAAAGAGTTCACTCATGTTGCTTCCCCTTTCGGATCCGGTCGATCATCTGCTGAACTTCGTTGAGTTCGTCATCAGATAAATCCTGGCGTTTGGTAAAGGCGGCGATAAAAGCAGGGAGAGATCCCTCAAACTTCTTTTCTACCAGCTCGTCGATCTCCCATGTCTGCGCTTCATCCTTTGACACAAGAGCGGTCACAATGCCAGCTTCATTTTTCAGTACGCCGCGCTCGGCAAGGCGTTTAATAACAGTATAGGTTGTGGTCCGTTTCCATCCCAATTGTTCCTGACACAGCTTCGCAAGCTGCGCAGCGGCGATCGGCGCATGTTCCCACATAATTAGGCAGAAACGATATTCACCTTCGTGAATCTTTGGAATCTCCATATACAACTCCTCCTTGTCTACAGCAGTAGAATCCATATATAGTCTACCACTGTAGACAGATAAAGTCAATAGTGTTCATAGAAAAATTACACGGGCAGCCGTGGAAATTCAATGCCATCGAGATATAAAGTAAGGCCGCCGTACGGCAAAAAATTGCCAGTACGACAGCCTCTTTAAATTTATAGGATTAATTTCCGGCCAACTGTCTTTTGTGTGCGATAATATAGGATGACTGGTTCAGAAAGGCTTTGTTTTATGCCGTGTTTTTTGAATGATGGGGCTGAGGAGCTTCCAGCCAAGGATCAGAATCACAAGAAGCAGCAGCCAATTCAGCCAGCCCAGGTATTGCGTGAGGTTTCCGGAGGAGGCCTCCGTATTATCTGAAGATTCTTCTACAGCGTGGATCGTATCGCCTGCGACACAATCGAGATGGATCTGTACGGTGGGGTCATCCAGACGGGTATAGATGACTTCGCCGATCTTCTCACCGGCCATGACCGGCGCCTGCAGCGATTCCGGCAGCTGCAGCGTATGGCTGAAGAAGGACTCAAGGCCTTCAGGATCTGTCGGCTTGCGGGAGAGGACTTCCGCGTAAAACAGCAGGGGGCCTTTTACGATAGCATCGGCGTATCCGATTTTTTCTCCCTGATCATATACCGGGATACGGGCGATGGATTCGACGGTATATTCGATCGTTACGGGTTGAAAGTAGTCAAAGCCATATTTTAGAATATCTTCAGAAGCTTTATAAGCGGCATCCGTGTCAGAAGCTCCCAGGACAATGCTGACAAGCGTCATGGATTCTGTGTGAGCAAAAGCGGCAATAGCGTTTCGGCTGCTTTTGCCGCCGCTGGCATATTCATAATAATAGGAAGTTCCGGCTCCCAGCATCTTAAATGGATTGGCATAATAACGGGTTTCTGAAGTCAGATTGGTCGGACCGATGGAGTAAAGCTCACTGGACAAGAGATTACTTAAGGCAGGTTCCTGCCAGAAAGCACACGCGATCCGAGAGAGATCCAGGGCCGTAGTATATTGCTCTGTGTTCTCTGTATCAAAGACAGAGACAAAATGAGAATGGACAGCGCCGCATTCGCCTGCGGTTTCGTTCATCCACTCAACGAAAGTATCGACAGAACCGGCAAGCCCGACGGCAAGAGTATAGGCTGCGTCGTTGGCTGAGTTAAAGAGCAGCGCGCCGATACAGTTTTCTACCGAGAACTGCTCGCCCTCTTCCAGATAGATAACATAGGCTTCGGAAGGAAGCGCTGCCTCCATTCCTTCAGGAACGATGACGATATCGGTGAGGCGGGCATGTCGGAGCGCGGTCAACGATATCAGCAGATTGATAAGCCCATAAGGCTGATACCGTGTATCGGAGGATTGCTGACGAAAGACCTGCGAACTTGTTGCTTCCGCGAGAACAGCACCAGAACCATCCGGAACAGGCATTTCAGGCGTCGCAGCCATAACAGAAAGCGTTTGTGACAAGAATAATAGTATGACAAGAATATAGAATAAAAATCGTTTATGAATGGACATGGAAAAATCTCCTTACATTGCAACCATAGTTACATCTATATTATACCATTTTTAGAGACGGGAAACAAGAGAGGGAATGAAGATGACAAAAGAAGTTCAGAAAAAACTAATCTGGCTCGGAGCCGTACTGCTGTGTCTGGCGGCAGGGTTTTTCTACTGGAATTTTGAAGCGGAAGATGGCGCCACGAAGCTTGAGACGGTTTACGAAGGGGAAGAAGCGACGCCAATAGAATCCGAGGCAGAGAGTCAGATTGCTTGGATCTATGTGCATGTCAGCGGAGCGGTTCGAAAGCCGGATCAGGTATACCGCCTTCCGGAAGGATCCAGAGTGCAGGACGCGATTCTTATGGCCGGAGGAGCAGACGAGGACGCACAGCTGTCGGCGCTGAATCTCGCTGTAAAACTGCAGGATGGGCAAAAAATATACGTTCCGGGTTTGGAAGAGAGCTATAGTATCGAAGAAAATTATCAAGAAAGTACGCAGAATGACTTGACCGATCTAAATAAAGCGGATAAAATAGAACTGGATGCGCTGCCCGGCATCGGGCCGGCATTGGCTCAGAGGATCATAGAGTATCGGGAAGAACACGGGGCGTTTTCATGTCCGGAAGACCTGAAGAATGTCAAAGGGATCGGAGACGCGCTGTTTGAAAAACTGCGGGACCGAGTCACCGCAGGATAGGAGGAAGCAGGAGTGGCAACACAGATATTGGTAGTAGACGATGAAAAGATGATCGTAAAAGGAGTAAAGTATGCGCTCGAGCATGACGGAAATGAGGTTGATGCCGCCTATGACGGTGAGACAGCGCTGGATATGATCAAAAACAAGGAATATGATCTTGTAATATTGGATGTTATGCTGCCTAAACTGGATGGAATTCAGGTGTGTCAGACGGTGCGGGAGTTTTCCGATGTACCGATCATGATGCTGACAGCCAAGAGTGAGGATATGGATAAGATTCTCGGATTGGAATACGGCGCGGATGATTATATGACCAAGCCTTTCAATATTCTGGAACTGAAGGCCAGGGCCAAGGCAATTCTGCGGAGAACGCATTCTGTACAGCAGAAAAAAGAAAATGTATTGGAGGTTCATGGACTCAGAATTGATTTTGACAGCAGAACGGTATTTATTGAGAACCGCGAAGTCAATCTGACGGCCAAGGAATTTGATTTGTTGGAATTGCTGGCGAGAAATGTCGGTAAGGTATACAGCCGTGAAAAGCTTCTGGATCTGGTATGGGGATATGATTATCCCGGAGATGTCCGGACGGTGGATGTGCATATCCGTAGGCTGCGGGAGAAGATTGAGCCGAAATCAAGCGAGCCCACG
>CAVGBV010000011.1:371-21577 GCA_963627615.1 Alloprevotella sp. | reverse complement strand
CCACGTTTATTCAGACCAAGTGGGGCGTCGGATACTTTTTTAAGGAATGACGGGAATGGGTGTAAAGTGGTATCGCTGGGTACAGACGAAGCTGATGCTTATATCGATGGTGATCAGCCTTGCGATTTTCGGCATCAGCTATGTTTTAATTTTGAACCTGCAGATTAACTATCGGATCAATCTGCGTGTCACCGAAATTAATCGATATGTTGTTTCTGTAGCTTCGGACATTTCCATGAGCCAATATGTCAATGGCGCCAGTGATTACAGCGAAGTGGAAAGTATGGCAGGCTTCTATCAAGAGGCGCGTATCCTGGTGCTGAACCGCCAGTGCAATGTTCGGAAGGACTCTGCAAATAACAGAAGAGGACGCACGGTAGTCAATGATGACATCTTAACGGCGCTGTCCGGTACGGCGGTTACAACGGTGGAAGGGAGATATGGCAGAATTGCGGTGCCGATTCGGGATTATAAGGAAGCGACAGTGATCGGCGTCGTATATGTGTCTTTTTTCCTGGGACAGGAATATCAAAAGGTGCTGAGCAGTATGGATACGATTATGACTGTATTTATACTGACCTGGATCATGTTGATGGTGATGATCGGTTTGGTTCTGTTTTTTGGATTTTCACCGCTGCGTAAGATCCGAAAGTGGCTCAGAGAGGTTTTGAATGGACATACAACCAAGCCCCCGCTTGCCAATGACAGGGGAGAGTATGGAGAGATTGTTAAAGCGGTTAATTCTATTATAACGGATCTGAAGGAGGCCGACAGTTCCCGAAAAGAGTTCGTATCCAATGTGTCCCATGAATTAAAGACTCCAATGAGCGCCATCAAGGTTTTAACAGAGTCGCTGCTGCTCCAGGAGGGAGCGCCGGAGGAGATGTATCGGGAATTCCTGCAGGATATCAACTCGGAAATAGACCGTGAGAGCGCGTTGATCAACGATCTGCTGTCCCTTGTTCGGTTGGAGGATAATAAAGATGGTCTGAACCTGCGGATGATTTCAATCAATGACTTGGCGGAGACCATTTTAAAGAGGCTTCAGCCATTAGCCGACCGAAAGCATGTAGAACTGGTATTGGAAAATCATGCCAAGGTGGAAGCGGAAATCGATGAGATGAAGATGACGGTAGCACTGTCCAATCTGGTGGAAAACGGCATCAAATATAATAAAGAAGGCGGAAGCGTCCGTGTCAAGGTGGATTCGGATTTTGCGGATGCGATTATCACGGTCAGTGATACAGGGTGCGGAATCCCGGAGGAGCATTTCGGCAAGATCTATCAGCGATTTTACCGGGTGGATAAGACAAGAGACCGTGCGACGGGAGGAACAGGCCTGGGCCTTGCCATTGTACATCAGGTGATTACGATGCACCATGGTTCGATCAATGTCCGCAGCAAAGTAGATGTGGGAACCTCTTTTGTGGTTCGGATTCCGTTGATCGCGGTGCATAACGCGATCACGTTGGGACAGAAGGAGGAACTGGAGTGAAGCGATGGATATGGAAAGTGCTGCTGCTGTGCGGAATGGTTCTGTGCGGTTGTACTGCTGAGGAGAAGCCTTCAGTACAGGTCACGGATGCGCCGGGGACAATACGGATCTATTATACCAATGAGACGGCGACTACTTTGCAGGAAAGGCGGGAGGTCATTGATCCGGAATTGGAGATTGACGAGCAGATCAATCAATTGCTGACGCTGCTGAAGAATCCGCCGGAGGGAGAGAGCAGTATCATTCCGGAAAGTCTGCGATTGACATATCGGACAGAACAGTCCGAGTCTACCGGGCAGATGAATATCAAGATGTATGTGTGGGGCAATTATGACGCGCTGCAGCCCAATGCGGAAAATGTGTTCCGGGTTGGGATTATGAAATCGCTGATCCATATGGATAATGTAGGCGTGGTGGAACTATTCGCTATGGCCAAAAACGAAGAAGGAATCAGCGTACAGACAAGAAAATCGTATCTGACGCAGGATACGATCATTCTGAATGAAGCAGACGAGAATTTCTTTCAGGATAATGTCGAAGTAAAGTTATATTTTATGGATAAAAGCGGTACCAATCTCGTGATGGAGACGAGGCGGGTCACGGTGCAGATGCAGGAGAAGCTGGTGGATAAGGTCGTTTCCATGCTGATCGCTGGTCCAACCAGTGATGCCTGTCAGGCAACGATACCGGAAGGAACATTGGTCAATGAAATTCTGCTGAGACATAGTATCTGTTATGTGGACCTGAACGAAGCGTTTGTACGGAATTATTTGGGTGGAGAACTGAGCGAGCAGCTGGTCGTTTATTCTCTGGTCAATTCCCTGACAAGTTGTTATGGGGTGGATTCCGTACAGATTTTGATCAACGGACAACAGAGAGAGTTCTATAAGTCCGAGGTGAAAATCAATATACCGCTCCAATTTAATGAAGAACTTGTTCAGACTCCGTAATTTTGGGTTAAGCCGAAAATGTGGAGAAGATAGCGATGAAAAGGCCGATGCTGTGGTTGCTTGTGGCATTCGGATTGGGAGTGATCCTGGCACGGCTATTGTCAGTATGGAGTTTGCTCCTGCCGCCAGCAGGAGTATGGCTTTATTACAGAGAGAAACGGAGTAAGACCCAGCCGATCTGGTTGATTTTATTGATAAGTATATGGATCGGCAGCGGCCGATGGTACATCCTGAAATTATGGGAAGATCGTGTTCTGACGGACCAGCGGAAGTATCAGGGGATTGAAGCGGTGGTGGAAAGTGTGTCTGAAGTGGGAGAGTCCCAGAGGGCCATTTTGCGTTCAGCTGCTTTTTGCGGCCGAGCCTCAGTCATCCTGAAGGAAGACGTTCGGGCTGGTGCCAGAATTCGTGCAGACATCCTTTTATATCCGATTCAGAATAACGGCAATCCCGGAGAGTTCGACAGTAAGACGTATCAGAGAATACGAGGTGTTTATTATTACGGACGGCTCAGTCACACGGAGATCCTGAGACAGGGAAGAGGAAGCTTGATTGAGGAGATTCGTCAGAGTATGGCAGAGAAGCTTCTGCGGGTGCTTCCGCAGCCGGAGAGCGGACTGCTGTCCGCAATCCTCTTAGGCGAGGATATCGGCTTGGAAGAGGATTGCCGGAGTATGTTTCAAAAGTTAGGAATTTCTCATATTCTGGCGATCTCAGGTTTGCATGTCGGGATGATTTACCGCGTTCTGCAAAAAATTACAGGGAAAAAGAGGAGAAGCGCGGCTGTAATTTCAATGACGGGCCTGTGGGGATACACGTTCCTGACTGGTGCCGCGGCGTCGACAATAAGAGCGGCTATCATATGTACGATCGCTGCCTTCCAAAAGCGCGGAGGCGGGAAGACGGACTCATTGAATTCATTAGCGGCTTCTGCATGGGCGCTGCTGGTATGGAATCCACTGTATATTCTGGATACGGGGTTTCAGCTTTCTTTTGTATGTACAGCTTCGCTGTTTCTTTTTTCAGGGGTGCCGAATCGTTGGTTCTGGCTTCCCAGAGGAGTAAGACGGGTATTGTCTCCGACGATAGCCATTCTGATTGGAAGTATGCCGATCAGTCTGTACTATTTTTATACATGGAGTCCTTATCAGATTGTATTGAATCTCCTGATACTTCCTGCGATGGGACTGGTATTTACAGCAGGAGGCGCTGTTTTACTTCTGTCCTGGCTATCGGAAGGAGCTGGAAGGGTATGCTGCGGCGGGATACTGTATCTCCTGCGGATGATGCGGTATTGTGCGCAATGGGTATATGGTCTTCCGGGGGCGGTATGGACACTGGGACGTCCTGGTACGGCAGTTCTTTGTTTGTATTATCTGGGATGGGGAATCTGGATTTGGAGACAGAACCGGCCGAAAGAACGGCGAGGTCGGCCCTTTTCTTGGGCCCTGTGGGGAATTGGAGTCATTTTGCTCTTTTGGCCGAAGCCTCTCTGGAACTGCACCTTTCTGAATGTAGGGCAGGGAGACTGCTGTGTGCTGGAGACAGAGGGCAAGGTATTCTTAATCGATGCGGGACCGGGATATACGAGGAGTATTCGACCATATCTGCTATCCAAGGGAATCCATAGGATCGATGGAGTATGGGTCAGCCATGGAGATTGGGATCATGTAGAAGGATTCATGGAGCTTTTGACGGATTCTGATTTTATCGTTGAAAACTGGTACCTGCCTCTGGGAGAGCAGCATCACGGAGCGGCGCTGCAGAGAATTGAGAAACTGGGAAAGCGGGTATGGCGCGTTTCGGCGGGGGATCAGCTGCGGATCGGGAGGACCGTATTTACCTGTCTTGCTCCGCGGAAGGATGGAGCATATGCCGATTCCAATCAGGCTTCTATGGTTTTGAGGTTTAGTGATGGGGAAAATTCTATTTTATTTTGCGGAGATCTGGATCAGGCGGGAGAGAGGCAGCTTCTGGAGGGGATAGAACGCTGCGATATTATGAAAGTGGCGCACCATGGTTCAGCCACATCCAGTTCAGCGGTATGGCTGGAGAGGACAGCTCCGAGTCTTGCGGTAATCAGCTGCGACAGAGATGGCGGCTATGGACACCCGAATCCGGAAGTTGTCGCAAGATTGGAGAAACAGGGCAGTACGGTGTGTGTGACAGATGATGTGGGCGCGATTCAAGTTTGGGCATCCGGAAAATATTGGTCTTATAAAACCGGTCGGTAGAGGAGAAAAAGATGGAGAAATTGACAGCGCAGCTGAAAAGCGGAGAATTAGAGCAGGTCTACCTGCTTTTTGGCAGTGAAGAATATCTGATTCATTTTTATGGGAAACGGCTGACAGACAAAAGCGTTGCTCCGGAGGATCGCTTTATGAACCTCTGCGTGCTGGAGGGGGCGGAAGCCACCGCGGACCGGATTCAGGAGAGTACGGATACCTATCCCTTTATGGGGGAAAAGCGGGTTACGCTGGTTAAGGAATCCGAGTGGTTTTCCGGTAAGAGGAATGATGCAGAGGGACAGGAAAAGCTCCTTGCGCTTCTGCGGAATCTTACGCCTACCACGCTTCTGATCTTTGAGGAACAGCAGGTGGATAAGAGAACGGCTTTATATAAAGCCGTTCAAAAAGCAGGATATGCAGCGGAGCTGTCCCAGCCGGATGAGGAGGGGATGATCCGTTTTGTCGCGCGGGAGCTTGCAGGGTCCAAAAAGATGCTGAGCAGGGAGACAGCGCAATATTTCCTGCAGACGGTAGGCGGAGATATGATCCATCTGCAGTTGGAATTGGAAAAGCTTGCCGCTTATAAAGGGGAAGAGGAGATCGTAACAATCGATGACGTAAACCGAATCTGCACCCCGCAGCCGGAGAGTAATGTATTTCGGATGACAGATGCGCTCGGAGAGAGAAAACGCAGAGAGGCGATGCGGATCTATGAGAGGCTTTTGGAGAACAACGAGCCGCCGCAGAGGATCTATAGCCTGTTGATGCAGCAGATCCGTAAACTCTACCGTATTCGTATTTGTGATGGTAAGAGGATGTCCAAAGAGGAATGTGCGGAGTTCGCGGGCATTGCTCCGAGAATTGTCTGGTTATATCAAAAGCAGGCGGCCAGATTCTCCAGAGAGGATTTGGAACGGCTGCTGGAAGAAATGACGGAGATGGATGAAAAGATCAAGCTGAGTCAATTGGATGAGACGGACGCGATTGAGCGCCTGATAGCGTCAGTATAGATATTGCCTTAAAGCTTCCGCAGAGAGATGATGAAGATATCGGTTCAGTGCGCCGGAGAGAATACCGGAGAGCTGTACTGCCGCGAAATCCATGTTTTTCGGCGTTACGTAGAGATTAGAATATCCATCCAGCAGATCCGGAGAAGCATCCGGTACCGCATCCAGGATCATGGTACGTGCGTCCACAACAGTGGGGATACCGAGAGCGATGACGGGAGCGCCCAGGTTTTTGGAGGATAACATCTGACGCCGGTTTCCGATGCCGGCTCCGGGACGGATTCCTGTATCTGTCAGCTGGATTGTTGTATTGACACGGGAAATGCTGCGTGCCGCCAATGCGTCAATCAGGATGATCGCGTCCGCGTGGATTCGATCTTGAATTCCACATACGGTTTCCAGAGTCTCGATGCCGGTTTGTCCCATAACACCGGGAGCCAAAGCGCAAACAGGACGGAGCTCATTCCGAAGTTCTTCCGGGACGGTTTCTCGGATATGGCGGCTGATAAGAAGACCGGAGACCGTAAGAGGCCCCAGAGAATCCGCGGCGACATTGCGGTTTCCAAGACCGATGATCAGAACGGAGGCATTCTCACGGAGGGGAAGAAGGCTCTGAAGAGTTTGGGACAACAGTTCTGTAATCTCCTCGTGCGCCGCAAGGTGATTCTGGTTCAGATGGGGATTTTCCAGGGTGATATAGGTACCGGACGGTTTCCCCACAGTCCGTTCTCCGGTTTCGTTGAGAACGCGTACGGTAGAGAGCAGAGTATGGAAGGAGCCTTGATGATGTTCCTCAAACAGAACGCCGTCGATTTCTCCGGGAGTGGCAGACAGCAGAGCTTCACGGGATTCCAGGGCGAGATCGGAAAAAAGTGCTGGCATGGGGAAAGGTACCTCCTGAAAGTAATGGATAGGCTTATTTTTCTGAGAAATCTTTAAAATATGCATTGACAAATGACACTTTGTAGGTTACAATAATGGTTGTGTATGTCCGTTCTATTATTCGTGTCTCAAATGATAGAATTTTATTATTCAGGAGGAGTAATATTCATGGCAAACATTAAGTCCGCAAAGAAGAGAATTCTGGTAATTGAGAAGAAGACCCTGCGCAATAAGATGATCAAGTCTCAGGTTAAGACTGCTGTTAAGAAGGTACTTGCTGCAATCGAGGCCCAGGATGTTGCTGCTGCAAAGGCCAATCTGACTGTTGCGATCTCCACGATCGATAAGGCTAGAGTTAAGGGGATCTTCCACAAGAATACCGCTTCCAGAAAGATTTCTCGTCTGACCAAGGCTGTTAATAAGATCGCTGCCTGATCACAGATAACTGCAGACCCAAACCAAGGACTTGCAATGGCACTCTCACGGCCGTTGGAGGTTCTTTTTTTATACTCCGATACGGCTCGTTCATATTATACGGCCTCCCTGCATAGAGTGTGGATAAGGGAGGAGGGAGCGATATGTATCGGAGGAGGCGGAAAAAATGGCATTGGGGTTGGATCACGCTGATTGTTGCTGCCGTTCAGCTGACAACGCTCCTGGCGGTGCAGGGAGGGGAAGCCGCGGAAAACTGGCAGAATCTTTTTGCAGTGAGAGAAGAAAGAGAGGAAGAGGTATCCGCAACCGAGGAGGAGCGTGAAGCTTTTCTGGGATATCCAAGAATTTATACATCTACATTGATAGAGGAACGGGAGGAGATGGAAGATCTGCGGCTCTTATATCCGATCGAGGCCTTACAGAGTTTTGAGAATCTCCGAAAACTGTATATGTATGATCCGGAGTATCTTGTACCTTATCCGGAACTTTTAGACGCCGAACGATTTATGGAGAGGGAGTTGACAGCGGATTTTACGGTAGACGGACCTCAGATTCTGATCTTCCATACGCATGGGAGTGAGACTTACGCGGACGGAAGCAGTGTGCGGGAGGTCGGAGAATACCTGAAGGAAATTCTGGAGCAGGAATACGGTGTATCGGTATTGCATGACACAACGTTGTATGATACAGATCCGCAAGTCAGCGCGTATGATAAAATGCGCGTCAGTATACAGGCGATACTGGACGCACAGCCATCCCTTCAGGTAACGATTGATCTGCATCGAGACGGTGTCGGCGGAGATGGCAGGCTGATAACGCAGATCGATGGGGAGACGACAGCCCAGTTGATGTGTGTTACGGGAATCAGTGCGGAATACAATTCGGAGACCGGTAGGATGGAGGAGACATCGTATCTCTATAATCCGAACAGAGAAGCCAACCTGGCATTCAGCTTTCGGACCAAGATGGCCTGCGATGCGTTGTACCCGGGATTGATGCGGGGAATCTATCTCTCTACCTATCGTTATAGTACATATATGCGGGAAAAAGGTATGCTGCTGGAGGTCGGAGCGCAGGGAAACCTCCTGGACGAATGTAAACGTGCTATGGATGATTTTGCCCCGGCTCTGATGCAGATTCTGAACGGAAAGGGATAAAATAATTGTGGAAAGTTGTGAGGCGCTGTGATATAATAAATTCAGCCCGAACATGTTGGGTATGAGGAGATAAAGGAGTTAAGCACAGACGGATGAAACAGGAAAATATTCGAAACTTTTGCATTATCGCACACATTGATCATGGCAAATCCACGCTGGCAGACCGTATTATTGAGAAGACGGGACTGCTGACGGCACGAGAGATGCAGAATCAGGTGCTTGACAATATGGATCTGGAACGTGAGCGCGGCATTACGATCAAGGCGCAGGCAGTCCGCCTGATCTATAAAGCACAGGACGGACAGGAGTATACGCTGAATCTGATCGATACGCCGGGACATGTTGACTTTAATTATGAGGTGTCCAGGAGTCTGGCCGCCTGTGAAGGAGCGCTTCTGGTAGTAGACGCGGCACAGGGGATTGAAGCGCAGACACTGGCCAATTGTTATCTGGCTCTGGATCACGATCTGGAGATTCTTCCGGTCATCAACAAAATCGACCTTCCTGCAGCCAATCCGGAATGGGTAAAGCAGGAGATTGAGGATGTGATCGGTCTGGATACGGCAGACGCACCGTTGATTTCAGCGAAGACGGGACTGAATATTGACGATGTACTGGAGAAGATTGTAAAACTCCTGCCGCCTCCCAAGGGGGATGCGGACGCACCTCTGAAGGCTCTGATTTTTGATTCCTTATATGATTCTTACCGTGGAGTCATCGTTTTTATTCGCGTCAAAGAAGGACAGATCCGTAAGGGAATGCGTGTACGGATGATGGCAACGGAGCAGGAGTATGAGGTTGTAGAGGCAGGTTATATGGGAGCGGGACGTCTGATGCCGTCCGCAAACGGACTGTCTGCCGGAGAGGTTGGCTATTTTACGGCCAGCATTAAAGAAGTGGGACATACCCGGGTAGGCGATACGGTTACAGAAGCGGAGAGACCGGCGGCAGAACCGCTGCCGGGTTATAAACAGGTACAGTCCATGGTTTTCTGCGGAATGTATCCGGCCGATGGCTCCAAGTATCCGGATCTGCGGGACGCATTGGAAAAATTAAAGCTGAATGACGCATCACTGTTTTTCGAGGCGGAGACATCCAAAGCTCTGGGATTCGGTTTTCGCTGCGGCTTTTTGGGATTACTGCATATGGAGATTATTCAGGAGCGTCTGGAAAGAGAATTCAATCTCGATCTTGTAACAACAGCTCCGGGTGTCGTGTATAGGATATATAAAACGGACGGTGAGGAAATACTTCTGTCCAATCCCGCGGATATGCCGGATCCTGCAGAGATCGAATGGATGGAAGAGCCTATGGTCAAGGCGGAGATTATGCTGCCCTCGGAGCATATCGGCGGGATTATGAAGCTGTGTCAGGAGCGCCGGGGCGAGTATATCGGTACGGAATACATCGAGGATACAAGAGCCCTTCTGACCTATAAGCTGCCGCTTAATGAAATTATATATGACTTTTTTGACGCACTGAAGTCTCGGAGCCGAGGCTATGCATCGTTCGATTATGATCTGATCGGTTATCAGAGGTCCGATCTTGTCCGGCTGGATATTCTGATCAACCGAGAGCCGGTAGATGCTCTGTCCTTTATTGTGCATGAGAGCAAAGCCTATGAGCGGGGAAGAAGAATCGCGGAAAAGCTGAAGGATGAGATTCCGTGGCATTTGTTTGAGATCCCGATTCAGGCGGCGATCGGCAGCAAGGTGATTGCGCGGGAAACCGTTAAGGCTATGCGCAAGGATGTTCTGGCCAAGTGTTACGGCGGAGACATCACGCGTAAGAAGAAGCTTCTGGAAAAACAAAAAGAAGGAAAGAAGCGGATGAGACAGGTGGGCAATGTGGAAGTGCCGCAGGCAGCGTTTATGAGTGTGCTGAAATTTGATGAGGACGACAAGTAAATGAAGCCGCTGGGCATCTATCTTCATATTCCTTTCTGCATACAAAAATGCAGGTACTGCGACTTTCTGTCCGCACCGGCCTGCGGGGAAGTACGAAGGGCCTATTTGGATGCGGTAAAAAGAGAAATTGTCAGCCGCGGGGAGAAGCTGAAGAACTATAGTATCCATAGTCTGTATATCGGAGGAGGGACGCCTTCTATTTTGAACCCGGAGGAGTTCGAAGAGATCGCGCGGACGCTGCGGGATCATACCGGTATATGGCTGGAGAACGCGGAGCGGACGATCGAGGCCAATCCTGGAACTGTGACAGAAGAAAAAGCACAGGCATGGAGAGCGTGGAGAATGAATCGTGTCAGCATGGGAATGCAGGCAGCCCAGAACCGCCTCTTACAGAGCCTGGGACGGATTCACACGCAGACCGATGTGGAGACGAGTGTGAAGATCCTGCGTCGGGCTGGATTTTCCAACGTGAATCTGGATCTGATGATGGGACTGCCGGGGCAGAGCCTTCAGGATTGGAAGGAGAGCCTGGAACAGGCAGTCCGTCTGGAACCTGAGCATATATCCTGTTATAGCTTGATATTAGAAGAGGGAACCCCGCTGTATGAAGATGTGCGTGCGGGAAGAATGTCCCTCCCGGAGGAAGAGACGGATCGGGAGATGTATGATCTGGCGCTGCGGTATTTGGTAGAAAGGGGATACCAGCAGTATGAGATCTCTAATTTTGCCAAACCGGGGTATGCCAGCAGGCACAATCTCTCGTATTGGGATCTGAGTGAGTATCAGGGGATCGGATTGGGCGCGGCATCCTATAGGGAAGGGCGGCGCCTGAAAAATGAAGAGGACCTTACTACTTACATCCATGCGCAGGATCCGGCAGCCTTGGAAAGGATCGAAGAGGAAGCGTCAGAAAAAGATGCCATGGAAGAGTGGATGTTTCTGGGGTTCCGGCGGATCGACGGAGTGCGGGCCTCAGAATTTGAAGCAATATTTCACAAAAAGATGTGGGATGTCTATGGTACGGTCCTGAAAAAGCTGGAAGCAGAGGGACTGATTGTATGCCGGAACGATGGCGCGGCACTGAGCCGCAGAGGACTGGATCTGGCGAATATCGTATTTGAAGAGTTTTTACTAGACTGACGGAGGGGAAGAGGATGGATCGCTGCACGGAATTTTTAGATCTGTACAGAGAACTGGAAGAAGCGCTGACACAGCGGTTTGAGGCGAGCGGACGAAAATTTGGCAGCGCGGTGATGGATTTCATTAACGATGATGAAGGAGCACCGTACAGAGAAAAATTAAATGTCTGCAGAGAGGTACGAAATCTCCTGAGCCATCACTCATCGATTGACGGCGCGGCGGTTGTAGAACCGGGAGAGGCCCTGATACAGACGCTTCGAGACGCGATAGAATATGTGAAGAGGCCTATGACCGCAATGCAGTTTGCTACGCCCCGGGAGAAGCTGATGATCGCTTATACGGATCAGAATGCGCTTCGGGTGATGCGCGAGATGAAAAAAAGAGGCTTTTCCCATGTGCCGGTCTTTCGGACGGGCGAGTTTATCGGAGTCTTCAGTGTCAGCACAGTCTTTTCCTATATAATAGAAGAGGAAGAACATAGTGTGGACAGCCGGACGACGATTGGCAGCTTTGGCCATCTCCTCAAGCTGGATCAGCATGCGACAGAGCGTTTTGCTTTTGTAAGCGCGGCCGCTTCGTATTGGGATGTACGGGATCTGTTTGAACGCCGGCGCAGTCAGCCGGGCGGACGCTTGGTAGCAGCCTTTGTAACGGAAAACGGCCGGTTTGGAGAGAGACTTTTGGGGATGATTACGCCCTGGGACGTGATCGGACAGGAACAGCCGGGGCAGGCGGCGCCCTTTTCTCAAAATAAAAAGTAAAAAAAATTATGAATTTGAAAAAAAGCACTTGACAAATACTATGGCAAGTGCTATTTTATGTACAGATGTTAGCACTCCACTCTGATGAGTGCTAACAGAAACCAGAAGGGAGGATGAAGCATGGATGATTTGAATGGACGTAAGCTGCAGATTCTGCAGGCGATCATTTTGAATTATCTGGAGACGGCGGAACCGGTCGGTTCCCGTACGATCTCAAGGCGTTCTCCGCTGGGCCTCAGTTCTGCCACGATTCGAAACGAGATGGCAGATCTGGAAGAGTTGGGCTTTATAGTACAGCCACATACCTCGGCAGGACGGATTCCGTCGTCCAAGGGATACAGGCTGTATGTAGACCATCTCCTGCAGTCCGGACGAATTCCGGATGAAGAGGAGACCCGGGTGCTGACCGCTATGCTGAAGGATAAGAGTCATCAGCTGGATACAGTATTGAAGGAATTGGGCGAGCTCCTGTCGGTGATCACGCGATATCCTACAGTGGTGACAATGCCGCAGCTAAAGCGGACACGGCTCAAGCATTTGCAGCTGATTCCGCTGGATCCAAGATCGGTAATGCTTGTCATTGTAACAGATGGCAACATTGTCCGCAATCATGTGATTAAGGTGGCAAGACCATTGACACATGAAGAGAGTGACCGGTTGAGTCAGGTACTTAACGCGAATCTGCAGGGACTGACCATGGAGGCGATCAACCTACCGGTCATCCAGAAGATTCGTCATGAGTTGGGTGCGGATCAGGGGATTGTCACAGATCTTCTGGACGCGATTCAATCGACGATTCAGTACGCGGATGATGTGGAGCTGTACGCTACGGGTACGACCAACATCCTGGATTTTCCGGAATTCAGCGATATCTCCAGAGCGAGAGCGCTGATGGAGGTGTTTCAGCGAAAGGATGAGATCCTGCAGGCAATCGGCGATCCTCATACTGTGGAGCCGGGAAAGAATCTGCGGATTACGATCGGTACCGAGAATGAGCTGGAGCCGATGCAGGATTGCAGCGTTGTAACCACGACTTATAATGTGGGAGGACGCAATATCGGTTCTATCAGTGTGATCGGACCGGTACGTATGGATTATGGAAAAGTGATATCAACATTGGGAGCGATGATGTCGGATCTTCAGAATCTTCTCAAGGGAGAGGATGAGAAAGAGCACCCACCGAGGCTCCCGCAAAAAGATAGGTAGAAAGGCGGAGTATTGTGAAGGAAGAAGAAAAGGATTTGACACCGCAGGAGGATCCGGCGGCTGCAACGGAAGAGCCGGTTGCAGAACAGACTGAAGATCAGAAAAAGATCGAGGAGCTGACGGGTCAGCTGGCGGAGGCCAGAAAACAGTCTGAAGATTATCTGGACCGTCTCCGCAGGAGCATGGCGGAATTCGACAATTACCGCAAGCGTACGGAGAAGGAAAAGGAGCAGGAGCGGACCAAAGGAATTCTGGAGGTTGTCTCCGCGGTGCTTCCTCTGCTGGATAACTTTGAACGGGCGCTGGCATCGATTCCGGAGGAAGAGAAGGAGAGCGCGGTTGCCAAAGGCGTGGAGATGATGTATCAGCAGTTTGTAGCGGGATTGACCGCAATCGGCGTCAAGGAGATTCCGGCGCTGGGCGAGCCGTTTGACCCGAACAAGCATAATGCTGTGACACATATTGAGGATGAGAGCATGGATGAGAACATCGTCTGTGAGGTATTCCAAAAAGGCTATAGTTATAAGGATCAGGTGGTCCGCTATAGCATGGTAAAAGTCGCGAATTAACATTTTATATTTTTTAGGAGGAATGAATCATGGGAAAGATTATCGGTATTGATCTGGGTACAACCAATTCTTGCGTGGCAGTTATGGAAGGAGGCAAGCCTGTTGTTATTACAAATCCGGAAGGCATGAGAACGACGCCTTCTATCGTAGCGTTTACCAAGAACGGCGAGCGTCTGGTTGGTGAGACGGCAAAGCGTCAGGCAATCACCAATCCTGACAGAACCGTGATTTCTATCAAGCGTGAGATGGGTTCGGATCATCGTGTAGATATTGACGGTAAGAAGTATAGTCCGCAGGAGATCTCCGCAATGATTCTGCAGAAGATGAAGGCGGATGCGGAGAGCTATCTGGGCGAGAAGGTAACAGAAGCGGTTATTACGGTTCCGGCCTACTTCAATGACGCACAGCGTCAGGCAACCAAGGATGCCGGTAAGATCGCGGGACTGGATGTAAAGCGAATCATCAATGAGCCTACGGCAGCGGCTCTGGCATATGGCCTGGATAACGAGGAAGAGCAGAAGATCATGGTATATGATCTGGGCGGCGGTACCTTTGATGTATCCGTAATCGAGATCGGCGACGGTGTAATCGAAGTACTGGCGACAAGCGGTGATAACCATCTGGGCGGCGATGACTTCGATAAGCGCATCATGGACTATCTGGTAGAGACGTTCAAGAAGACAGATGGTGTCGATCTGTCCGCGGATAAGATGGCAATGCAGCGTCTGAAGGAAGCGGCGGAGAAGGCCAAGAAGGAACTGTCTTCTCTGACGAGCTCCAACATCAACCTGCCCTTTATTACAGCAACAGCGGAAGGCCCGAAGCATATGGATATCACGCTGACCCGCGCAGAGTTTGACCGTCTGACAGCGGATCTGGTAGAGCGTACCGTTATTCCGGTACAGAATGCTCTGAGAGATGCCGGACTGAGCGCTTCGGAGCTGAGCAAGGTTCTGCTGGTCGGCGGATCCACTCGTATGCTGGCTGTTCAGGATAAGGTAAAGGCATTGACCGGCAAGGAGCCTTCTAAGGCGCTGAACCCGGATGAGTGCGTAGCAATCGGCGCGGCAATTCAGGGCGGTAAGCTGTCCGGCGAAGCTGGTTCCGGCGATATCCTGCTGCTGGATGTAACGCCTCTGACACTGGGTATCGAGACGATGGGCGGCGTTGCGACGCCTCTGATCGAGCGTAACACCACGATCCCGGTAAAGAAGAGTCAGGTATTCTCCACTGCGGAGAACAATCAGACCGCGGTTGATATCCATGTTGTACAGGGCGAGCGTCCGCTGGCTGCTGACAATAAGACGCTGGGCAGATTCCGTCTGGATGGAATTCCGGCGGCTCCCCGTGGAATTCCTCAGATCGAAGTTACCTTTGATATCGATGCCAATGGTATCGTCAATGTAACGGCAAAGGATCTGGGCAGCGGCAAGGAGCAGAAGATCACGATTACGGCTTCCAGCAATCTGTCCGACGATGAAGTAAATCGTGCCGTTCAGGAAGCACAGCAGTTTGCTGAGGCGGATAAGAAGCGTAAGGACAGCATTGATGCGGTCAATGAGGCAGACGCCATGGTATTCCAGGCGGAAAAGACCGTACAGGAGCTGGGCGACAAGATCGACGCGACGGATAAGGCTGCGATCGAGAACGCGTCCAATAAGCTGAAGGGCCTGACGGAGGCTTGCAAGAATACAACTCCTTCGGAGAGTCAGGTCGCGGAGATCAAGGCGGCGACAGAGGAACTGACCAAGGCGATCAATGATATGGCTTCTAAGCTGTATCAGCAGCAGGGTGGTCCGCAGGGAGGACCTCAGGGCGGCCCGCAGGGAGGAAACGCAGGCGGTTCCAAGCCGGATGACGACGTGGTAGACGCTGATTTCAAGGAAGTTTAATCGATAGGCGGATATAGTCAAGGCGGTGGGGGCGATAGGCTCCTGCCGCCTGGGCATGTTTAGAAGAAGGTGATGAGGATGGCAGAGCAAAAGAGAGATTATTATGAGGTGCTGGGCGTCGCCAAGGACGCAACAGAGCAGGAGATCAAAAAAGCGTATCGAGTACTTGCAAAAAAGTATCATCCGGATGCCAACCCGGGTGATAAGGACGCGGAAGCTAAGTTCAAGGAAGCCTCAGAGGCATATGCCGTGTTGAGCGATGCCGACAAGCGGGCCAAATATGACCGTTACGGACATAGTGCTTTTGATCCGGCCAGCGGCGGAGCTTCTGGTTTTGAAGGCTTTGATATGGGAGATATCTTTGGAGATATCTTTGGCGGCGGCAGCTTCAGCAGTTTTGGAGATATCTTTGGCGGAGGTCGTTCCAGACAGCGTTCCGGCCCGCAGAAGGGTGAGGATCTTCAGGTTTCGATGGAGATCACGTTTATGGAAGCGGCCTTTGGCTGTAAAAAGCAGGTCGATCTGTGGATGTATGACAACTGTACCAATTGCGGCGGTACCGGTGCAAAGCCGGGAACCAAGGTGGAGACCTGCTCCCGGTGCGGCGGAACCGGACAGGTGAGAGTACAGCAGCAGACCATGTTTGGAACGATGGCCAGTGTTCACGCATGCCCGGAGTGCAATGGAACCGGAAAAATGATTCGTGAGAAGTGTCCGAAGTGCGGCGGAACCGGCCGAGTACGGGTGAAAAAGACCTTTGAGGTAGAGATTCCAGCCGGTATTGATGTCGGACAGAGAATCCGTATGAGCGGCAAAGGAGAACCGGGACTGCAGGGCGGTCCGAATGGAGACCTGTATGTGACGTTTTCCATCAAGCCGGATCCGCAGTTCTCAAGGCAGGGATATGATGTATTCAGCAACGTAAACATTACCTTTGCGCAGGCTGCGCTTGGCGCGGAGCTGGAGATCCCGACCATTGACGGTAAGGCAAAGTACAGTATTGCGCCCGGAACACAGAACGGTACCAGGTTCCGTCTGCGTGGCAAGGGAATTCCGTATCTGCGGAGTACACAGCGCGGAGATTATTATGTGACAGTTACGGTTGAGGTTCCGACCAGGCTCAATGAGCGTCAAAAGGAGGCCCTCAAGAAATTCGCCGAGGAGATGGGAGAAGGCGAGGATACCAGGAGTGAGGGAAAGAAAGGCTTCTGGGGCAAGAAAAAGTAATCAAGGAGAAAATAGATGAACTGGTATCGCATAACGATTCATACCGTGACAGAGGCGGTAGAGGCTTTGAGCTACAGTCTGGAAGAAGAGCTGGGCGCGAAGGGAGTAGAGATTTCGGATCCGAAGGATATTCTGATGCAGAAAAAGAATCCTCTGGATTGGGATTATATTGATGAAGAGCTGCTGAAGAATCTGAACCGGGACGAGGCACTGGTTAGTGCGTATTTTTCGGAGGCGCAGCTCACGGATCCGGCGGCAGTGGAAGAGATGCAGATGAAGATTCGGCAGATCCTGCAGCGGATCGCACAGTATCTGCCGGTCGGCAGCGGATTAATCGATACAGCGCTGATGGCGGAAGAGGATTGGGCTAACAACTGGAAAAAGTATTATCGGCCGTTTCATATCGGCAAGATTTTTGTGATTCCAAGCTGGTTAGAGGCTGAACCGGAAGAGGGCGATATGGTAATCCGCATGGATCCGGGGATGGCTTTCGGCAGCGGAACGCATGAGACGACCAGTATGTGCGTGGCAATGCTGGAGGAGGAGCTTTCCGGCGGCGAAACGGTATTTGATATTGGATGCGGAAGCGGAATTCTGGGTATTTCTGCGGCAAAATTGGGCGCAGGACGGGTTTATTGTACCGATCTGGATGCCAACGCAGTACAGGTTGCGGCGGAAAATGTACGGGAAAATGGAGTCAGTGCGGTGACAACCGTACATCATGGAGACCTGATGCAGATTCCGGCTCTCCAGGGGGTACATCCGCAGGTGGTTGTAGCCAATATCATTGCCGACGTAATTATCGGATTTTGCGGTGATGTATATCAGGTATTGGAGCATGGAGGACATTTTATTTCGTCCGGAATCATTCGGGAGAGAAGAGCGGACGTGGAGGAAGCTTTGAAAAAAGCAGGATTCCGTGTGCTTCGTGTAGATGAAAAGGGCAGTTGGGCTGCCATTTTGAGTGAAAAAGAATAATGGCCAGATTTTTTATAGAAAAGGAGGATATCCGGGACGACTTCCTGTATGTACGGGAGGACGCCCATCATATCCTCCATGTTTTGCGTCTGGGGGTTGGAGATTCCCTGACGCTGTGTGACGGAGAAGGAACGGATTACGACTGCCGAATTGAGGAAGTTCGGGAAGAAGAATTGGTATGCCGTGTAGTCGCCTCCCGGCGGGCAGATACGGAGCCGGAAGTAGAGATCACACTCTATCAAGGAGTACCCAAGGGCGATAAGATGGAGTGGATCATTGAAAAGGGTGTAGAATGCGGAATCAGCCGTATTATTCCAGTAGAAATGCTGCGGTGTGTGTCGCGGCCGGAGAAGAAAAAGGCGGAAGCGAAGACGCAGCGATGGAATAAGATTGCCCGTGCCGCGGCGAAACAGTCGCAGCGAGGAAGGATTCCCGAGGTTTTGCAGCCGCAGAGCAACAGGCAATGCTTGGCTGCGCTGCCTGAGTATGATCTGGTACTGGTCTGTTATGAAGAGGAGAGACGCAACAGCCTGCGGAAGGTTCTGGAGGAACATGCGCAGGCACGGCGGATTGCCATTGTGATCGGTCCGGAGGGCGGACTGGAGGAGGAAGAAGTCCAGGCGCTTACGGCTCAGGGAGCGGTCGTTGTCGGATTGGGACCGAGGATTCTGCGGACCGAAACAGCAGGGATGGTCGCGGCCTCTCTGGTGCTTTATGAATTCGGGCAGCTGTAAAAGATACAGAGAAACCGAGAGAAGGGATGAGAATATGAGCCATATCAAGGTAGCGCTCTTACAGTTGCTTCCAGGTGCGGATCCTTTACGGAAGGGAATACAGGCATGCCGCGGCGCGAAAGAGATGGGAGCGGATATTGCTCTTTTTCCGGAGATGTGGAGCAGCGGATACCGGATCCTGGGAGCGCAAGCGATTCCGGCGGATGGTGAATATGTGGAAACTTTCTCCGGACTCGCCAGAGAGCTGGATATGGCGATCGGTATTACACTTCTGGAGCGCTTTGATCCGCTGCCCAGAAACACTGTGATTTTGTTGGACCGGTATGGACGCAAGGCTTTCACATACGCGAAAGTGCATACCTGTGACTTTGGAGACGAGAAGAACCTGACACCGGGAGAGGAATTCTATGTCACGGATCTGGATACGGCGCAGGGGATGGTCAAAGTCGGGGCGATGATCTGCTATGACCGGGAATTTCCGGAGAGTGTCCGTATTTTGATGCTGAAGGGCGCGGAGATCATTCTGACCCCCAATGCCTGTCCGATGGAAGTCAACCGTTTGTCTCAGCTTCGCGCCAGAGCCTATGAAAATATGGTGGGGATCGCGACCTGCAATTATCCGCAGGGACAGCCGGACTGCAACGGACATTCTTCTGCGTTTGACGGCATGGCATACTTGCCGGAGCTTAGAGGATCCAGAGATACCTGTGTTCTGGAAGCCGGAGAGGCGGAGGGGATTTATCTCGCGGAATTCGATCTGGACAGAATGCGGGAATACCGCCGAAGCGAAGTGCATGGTAATGCCTATAGGAGACCGGAGAAATACCATATTCTGATAGAGAACCGAAGAGAGGAACCATTCCTGAGAGAGGATTACAGGTGGGGAGGAAGCAGAACATGAAAGAGATTTATTTGGATAACGGCGCGACAACCCGGCCCTCGGAGAGAGTTGTCGCCAAGATGACGCAGGTCCTGACAGAAGCTTATGGCAATCCGTCTTCCTTGCACCGAAAGGGACAGCAGGCCGAGAAGTATGTAGAAGAGGCACGCAGGACGATTGCGCAGTATCTGGGAGTGGATCCGGTGACGCTGTATTTTACTTCTGGAGGGACGGAATGCAGCAATACGGCGATTCTGGGAGCCGTACAGAAAAATGCCCGACGGGGCCGGCATATTCTGACAGTACGTGGTGAGCATCCGGCGACCATGGAGCCGCTGAAGCTTTTGGCAGAACAAGGGTATGAGGTGGAGTATGTAGAAAATGATGCTTCCGGCAGGATCATACTGGAGGATCTTAAGAAAAAGCTGCGTGACGATACCGTTCTCGTAACCTGTCTGCATGTCAATAATGAGACAGGTGTGATTCAGCCGGTGGAAGAGATGGGGGCAATGATTAAGGCCAAGAGTCCGGAGATTTTATTCCATGTGGATACCGTGCAGAGCTTTGCTAAGCTTCCGGTACATCCTATTGCGTGGCAGGCGGATTTTCTAAGCTCCAGCGCTCATAAATTCCATGGCCCCAAGGGAGTCGGCTGTTTGTATGTGCGCAGAGGCTTGACGATTCGGCCCTTGATTCGAGGAGGCGGACAAGAGAAAAAGTTCCGCTCGGGAACAGAAAATGTCCCGGGAATCGCGGGAATGGGAGAAGCGGTTCAGGAAGCGGTAGAAGCCCTTACAGAACATGAGGCATATGTGCGTGCGCTGAAGATGCGGCTGTACGAAGGAATCCTGCGGGAGATTCCGGAGACATCCGTGAACGGCCCGGCACCGGAAGAGGGAGCGGCACATGTTTTAAATATGCGTTTTTTCAATGTTCGTTCGGAAGTCCTCTTGCATAGTCTTGAAGAATATGGTATATTTATCTCTTCGGGGTCTGCCTGCGCGTCCAATAAACCGGAAGAAAAGAGTCCGGCTCTGTCTGCTCTGGGATATGGGAGAGAAGAGATGGATCAGTCGGTTCGATTCAGTTTCAGCCGCTATAATACGCCGGAAGAAATGGACGAGACAATAGAAGCGCTTAAGAAGGTGGTTCCCATGCTGCGCAGATATGTGCGCAGAAAATGACAGAAGGAGAAGGCACATGTATAATGGTTTGCTGGTAAAGTACGGCGAGATTGCGATCAAGGGCAACAACCGCCATCAGTTTGAGAACTTACTGATTCATAATATCAAAGAAAAATTGGCTCAATACGGTACCTATAAGGTGAGCAAGGAGCAGGGAAGACTCCTTGTTGAGCCGGAGAGCGGTGCTTCCGTGGAAGAGATCATTGCGCCGCTGCAGAAGGTGTTCGGTATTATCGGACTCTGCCCGGCCAGTGTTTTTACGGATAATAGTCTGGAATCCATCTGTGCGCACACGGTAGCGCATTTGAAGGAAGTTTACGGAGAGAATGCGCCGCAGATGACGTTTAAGGTGGAGGGACGGCGTGCCGATAAGAAATATCCGCTGAACAGCCTCCAGATCGCGGCAGAGGTAGGAGGCAAGGTGCTGGAAGCTTTCCCGGAATGGAAGGTGGATCTGCATCATCCTCAGGTCGTAATGTGGACAGAGCTGCGGAACCGTGTATATGTGTTTTCTAAAATCATTCCCGGCGTGGGCGGAATGCCGGTATCTTCCAGCAATAAGGCGGCGCTGCTT
>CAVGBV010000011.1:0-361 GCA_963627615.1 Alloprevotella sp. | reverse complement strand
GCTTTTATCCGGCGGCATCGATTCTCCGGTGGCGGGCTGGATGATTGCCAAGCGCGGCGTAGAGCTGTGCGCCGTGTATTTTCACGCACATCCGTACACAACGGATCGCGCCAAGGATAAGGTAATCGAGCTTGCCAGAAGAGTCAGTGAGTATTCCGGAAGGATTCGGCTGTATATCGTGCCCTTTACGGATATCCAGCTCGACATCTATGATCAGTGTCCGCAGGATCAGCTGACCATTATCATGCGCAGGATCATGATGCGTGTGGCGGAAAAGATCGCGGAAAAAGAAGGCGCGATTGCGCTTGTGACCGGTGAGAATCTGGGACAGGTGGCCAGTCAGACGCTGCAGAGCCTGTAC
>CAVGBV010000010.1:11437-36271 GCA_963627615.1 Alloprevotella sp. | reverse complement strand
GTACTGTACAGCAGCAAGATGAGTGTGAACTGGGGTACTGGCTGGGAAGAAGCTTCTGGGGACGGGGGTACATGTCCGAAGCCGCGGCGGAGATGATCCGGTACGCCTTTGAGAAGTTGCAAATGTCCAGAATCTGGTGCGGTTATTATGAAGGCAATGAGCGTTCCAGAAGAGTTCAGGAAAAGCTGGGGTTTCAGTATCACCATATCTGTAGGGATGTTCCGGTACTGGGGGAGAGCAGAAACAACTATATAAATTGCATAACCCGGGAACAATATGATCAGGGGAAGGAGCAGAATGCGGCAAGGGCTCATGGTGCGCTGGCCGGGGAAAGATACCGGGTGATTGTGACCACGGATATCGGAGGAACCGATGAAGATGATGATCAGTCCATGGTGCATTATCTCTTGTATTCGGATCTCTTTGATACGGAGGGACTGATCTCTTCGCCTTGGGGGAAAGGACGGGCATCCAATATCCTGCGGGTGATCGACAGTTACGAGAAGGATTATCCCAATCTTCGTAAGTCGTCTGACCGATATCCGTCTCCGGAATCTCTGCGGAGCGTTACCAAACAGGGAGCAACGGAGATTGCGCCATATAAGGGATATACGACACCCAGTGAGGCGTCGGAATGGATCATTCGCTGTGCGAAAAAGGATGACCCGCGTCCGTTGTATCTTCTGATGTGGGGACTTTTGGAGGATCTGGCACAGGCACTGCATGACGCGCCGGAGATCCTGCCGAAGCTGCGGGTGCATTATATTGGCGGATACAATAAGATGTGCGGGTTAAACGCCTATGAGTATATCCGCGGAAATTATCCGGATCTGTGGATGATAGAGGATAATTCGACCTACCGAGGATGGTTTGTAGGAGGAGATCAGACGGGAGACTGGGGCAACCGGAGCTTTGTGAGTCGGTATGCCGCGGGGCATGGAGCACTTGGAGATTATTTCGCGGGGCTTTTGTCCGGACAGATCAAGATGGGAGATACGCCAACGGTCGCATGGCTCTTAAAGGGCAATCCCGAACAGCCGGAGGAGTCCGGTTGGGGCGGAAGATTTGTCAGAGTCGGTCAGATGCCTGGGACGAGTTTCTGCCATCCGATGAATCAGGGACAGCAGGTGGAGATGTTTGAAGTGGCGGAACTGGTCCTTGCGGGACCGGAACAGGCGGCGGACCCGGATCAGCCGATGTTTACAATGTATGTCCGGGATGTTCCGTTCCAGGGATATTACCAGGGACTAGGGGAGTACCGTGTCCGTTTTCTGGTAAGAGAGCCGGGAGAAGTTACGTATCGGATCGAGAGCCGGATTCCGGAGCTTGACGGCCTTAGCGGGAGCTTTACGGCAGTGCCGGAGAGGCAGGCTTCCCGTGAAGGGACGCGGCTTAAAAACTGGTGGTCGGATATGCTGGATCCGGAGTATGCGGAAGGCATACATCGGGGAGCCCAATGGGTGAATGCTTACAGAAGAGAGTTTTTGCAGGATTTTGCAGAGAGATTCGCGAGATGCGGGGAGGAAAAATAAATGGAGCTTGGAAATGTAGGAGCATTGTCAGGGGAACGGTATAGGGTGATTGTAACGACGGATATCGGAGGAAGCGATCCGGATGACTTTCAGTCGATGGCGCATTATCTGTTATATTCCGATCTGTTTGATACGGAAGGACTGATCTCCTCTGCATGGGGACCGGGCAGAGCGCAGGATATTTTTACCGCGATTGATCAGTATGAGAAGGATTATCCGAAGCTCCTCACGTATTCAGAGAAGTATCCTTCACCGGAGAGCCTGCGGGAGATGACCAAGCAGGGTGCGGTGGATATCGCGCCGTATAGAGGTTATACGATGCCCAATGAAGCGTCGGAGTGGATTATCCGCTGCGCGAAAAAGGAGGATTCGCGTCCGCTGTATCTTTTGATGTGGGGGCTTCTGGAGGACCTGGCGCAGGCGCTGCATGACGCGCCGGAGATCGCGCCTAAGCTGCGGGTATATTATATCGGCGGCCCAAACAAAAAGTGGGGTCCCAATGCGTATGAATATATCCGGCAGAATTTCCCGGATCTGTGGATGATTGAAAACAATTCCACCTATCGCGGCTGGTTTAATGGAGGTATCCAGAATGCGCCCTGGGGCAACGAATCCTTTGTCAGCACCTTCGGCGCAGGACATGGCGCGATCGGAGAGTATTTTGCCAAACATCTGGGCGGCGTAATCAAGATGGGAGACACGCCTTCGGTAGCGTGGCTTCTGAGAGGAACACCGGAGACACCGGAAAATCCCAGCTGGGGCGGACAGTTTGAGCGAGTAGGAGACATCATGCGCAAGACCTGCTTCGGCCATCCGACATTGGAGGATACGATTGAAGTCTTTGGTACACTGGAGATTCTCCTGGACGGACCGGAGTGCGGTATCGACCCGGATACACCTGCGTTTGTGATGGTGGAACAGGGACAGGAGTTCAATGGATATTATCTGGGAAATGGGCGTTATGGAATCCGTTTTGTTCCCAAAGAAGTACGGGATTGGCATTATGTGATCCACAGCGCGATTCCGGAGCTGGACGGACAGAGCGGAGCCTTCCGGTCAGTGCCGGAGAATCCGCAGACCCGGAGACCGGAAGCGGGCAATCTGACACAGTGGTGGTCGGATGTATTGGATCCGGCACAGGCAGAGGGAGTACATATGGGGGCCAAGACCGTCAACTGCTGGAGACGGGACTTCCTGGATGATTTCGCAAGGCGGCTGGAGAGATGCCTCTAAAATTATCTTGTCATTTTTCAGGAGGTATGTTATAATAAATCCAACATAAAGCCAAATAAAACAACATTGAGGAGGGACAGTATGGGTAAAAGTACTGCGTATTTGGCATTCGATTTCGGTGCGTCCTCCGGACGTCTGATGCTTGCGGTATATGATGGAGAGAAGCTCAGTCTGGAGCAGATTCATCGGTTCCCCAATGAGCCGGTATGGATGAACGGCCATTTTTATTGGGATTTTCCAAGATTATTTCATGAGATGAAGCAGGGCCTGAAGAAAGCGGCCCGGCTGGATATAGAGATTGCCGGAATCGGAATCGATACCTGGGGTGTAGACTACGGATATCTGGATGGGGACGGATGCTTGATCTCCAATCCGTTCTGCTACCGGGATCCCAAGAATGCCGGGGCTATGGCGGAGATGGATCAGAAGTGGAGCTTTGAAGAGTGCTATCAGATCGCCGGAATTCAGAAGTTGGATTTCAATACGATCTATCAGCTCTATTATGATGTTCTGCACCGCGGCTACATTGTGGACGCGGCACAGACAGTCCTCTTTATGCCGGATCTGTTTGCGTATTTCCTGACGGGCAAGAAGGTGTGCGAGTATTCCATCGCGTCGACAGGACAGCTGTTAGATGCTCGCAAGAGAGAGTTTTCTGATAAGATTCTGGAAGAGATCGGTATCCGCCGGGATCTTTTCGCGCCGATGGTGCAGCCGGGAACGGTGATTGGAGAGCTGACAGAAGAGATCATGGAAGAGACCGGAATGAAGAAGGTTCCCGTAATCGCGGTGGGAAGCCATGATACGGCGTCGGCCGTCTGCGGTACTCCTCTGGCTGGAGAGAACAGCATCTTTTTGAGCAGCGGCACATGGGCGCTGATCGGCATGGAGATGGCGGAGCCGGTGATTACCGAGGATTCTCTGCGGTATAACTTTACCAATGAGGGCGGCGTTGAGGGAACGATACGCTTCCTTAAGAATATTACCGGACTGTGGATTTTGCAGCAGCTGAAGAAAAAGTGGAACGAGACGGATCCGCAGCTGGGCTTTCCGGAGATCATCGCGGCGGCATCGTCCGCGCAGCGCCGTCACTTTACGATTGATCCGGATGAAGAGTGCTTTGCGGCCCCGATGAATATGGTCAAGGCTGTACAGGACTATTGTGAGGCGCACGGTCAGGGCCGCCCGGAGACAATCGGAGAGATCGCGATGGCCGCATACAACGGCTTGGCCCAGAAGATCCGGGTTCATGCGGAGAGCCTGGAAAAGCTGACAGGACGGAAGGCGACGGATATCCATATGGTAGGCGGCGGAATTCAGGATGAATTCCTGTGCCGCACCTTGGCCAGAGAGAGCGGAAAGAAGCTGGTGACCGGCCCCATTGAAGCTGCGGTAGCGGGTTCCGTACTGATGCAGATGAAGGCGCTGGGACAGCTGAATTCCCTGAAGGAAGGACGAGAGCTGATCGCGCGCTCCTTCCCGCTCAAGGCCTATGAGCCGTAAGTAACAGGGAAAGGCAGGACACAGCCATGAATATGCTGGCGATGGACCGGCGTGCGGTAATACTGGATAGAATCCAGAAAAAGACAAGTGTCCGAGTGACGGAGCTTGCGGAGGAGTTTCAGGTGACGGAGGAAACCATCCGGCGGGACCTGGAAAAGCTGGAGAGCGAGGGGTATGTCACACGGACCTATGGCGGCGCGGTATTGGCGCAGAACAATGCCAGTGATCTGTCCATTCATGTACGGGAGACACAGAATCTGGAAGGGAAGAGACGGATTGCCCGTAAGGTTGCGGATATGATCGGGGATAATGAGACGTTGATGCTGGATTCCAGTACGACTTCTATGTTTGTCGCGCGCAATATCCGGAAAAAGGTGACGCTTATCACCAATTCAGTGAGAATTCCTCTGGAGGTAGCGGCGCAGGAGAACATTGAGATTATTGTGACCGGCGGAACGCTGCGGCCCAGTATCATGTCCCTGATCGGCACAGCGGCGGAGACGGCGCTGGACAGGTATTATGTCAATAAGGCGATTATCGGATGCAAGGCGTTCGATTTGGGACAAGGGACATTTGAGCCGCATGAACGCGAGGCTTTTGTTAAGAAAAAAATGCGTCAGAATGCGGAAAAGGTGATTGTGGTCGCGGACCATACCAAGTTTGGCAAGCGGTCTTTTGTCCGGACATTGGTGTGTTCGGAGATCGACATGCTGGTGACAGATGAACCTCTGGACAAGGGAGCCGAGGAGATGCTGGACAAGGCAGGCGTGCAGGTAGTTTATGCATGAGAATCAGGGGTATACGCAGAGAGTATACCCCTTTTGTGTAGAACGGAGGATCCTATGAAGCTTTTATATGCGGAAGACGAGAGGGCAATGTCGGAAGCCGTGACGGACATTCTGACCTTTCATAAATATATTGTAGACGCGGTGTATAATGGCGCGGACGCGCTGGATTACGCGAAAAATGAAGAGTATGACGGCATTATACTGGATATCATGATGCCCAAAATGAGCGGGCTGGAGGTCCTCAAACGGCTGAGGGAGAGCGGATGCCGTACGCCGATCCTGCTGCTTACAGCCAAAGCGGAGGTAGAGGATCAGATTCAGGGATTGGATCTGGGAGCGGATGATTATTTGCCCAAACCGTTTTCCATGAATCTGCTGCTGGCCCGGGTCCGGGCGATGCTGCGCCGCCGGGAGGCCTATACGCCCAATGAGCTGCACTGCGGTAATGTAACACTCAATCAGAAGAGCTATGAGCTGTCCGCGAATGGTAAGTCGTATGTACTGCCCAAGCTGGAGTATCAGCTGATGGAGCTCCTGATGCTCAATCAGGGCATCTGTCTCTCCACGGAGGACATACTGTGCAAGGTCTGGGGATATGAGACGGATGCGGAACTGGGTGTGGTATGGGTGTACATCTCCTATCTGCGTAAGCGTCTGGGAGCGCTGGGCGCCAATGTGAGCATTACGGCCAGACGTGGAGTGGGATATACGCTGGAGGTGAATCCATGATCCGGACCCTGCAGAAGAAGTTTGTCATCACAGCGATGATTGCGATCACAGCCCTGCTGCTGGTATTGTTGGGAGCGATCAATGTGGTAAACATTGGAATCGTGGGCAATGATACCGAAAAGACGCTGCGGATGATCGCGGACAATCAGGGGGATATTCATAATCTAAATATGCAGCCGGGGGTTCCGAGTGGGGATACGGCTGAGGGAGAGATGCCGCAGCCTCCGGACCGCCCGGACAATGGCGGCGGGCCCAAGAATGATTATGATACCTTCATGTCCTCTACCTTTTTTACAGTATCCTATGACAGTGACGGTACAGTATTGTACACGGATGTGAGCCGGACTTCGACCGTGTCGGAAGCCGTGGCGCAGGAAATGGCGCAGGAAGTCCGAAATGGCGCGGCCGAGGGAAAAACGGGGAAATACCGCTATAGGATCGCCGAGAGCCGGGACGGAGGGAGTGTGGTGGTATTTCTGGATACCTCCAATGAGATCCTGTCCTATCTGCGGGTACTGTTTCTATCAGCGGCGATCGGGCTTGCCTCCTGGGGACTGATGCTGATCCTGGTGATTCTTCTGTCCAAACGGGCCATTCGGCCGATTGCGGAGTCCATGGAGAAGCAGAAACAGTTTGTAACCAATGCCGGACATGAGATCAAAACACCCCTTGCCATTATCCAGTCCAATACAGAAGCGATGGAACTGTATAATGGTGAAAATAAATGGAGCCGGAATATCAAAGAGCAGACACAGCGCCTCAGCGGCCTGATGCAGGAGCTTTTGATGCTGGCTCGCATGGATGAGGGCGGAGTACAGATTCATGCGGAAGCAATTCCGCTTAGCGAGCTTTTGCGGGAGCAGGCGGCAGAGTTTGAACAGCCCATGGAAAACAAAAGGATCACCTGCCGGACGAGGATTGCATCCGGAGTGATCCTGCATGCAGATAAGAAACATATAGAACAGCTGATCTCTATTTTACTGGACAATGCTGTAAAGTATACGGAAGAAGGCGGTTCCGTGGAAATCCTTCTGGAAAAACGGGACAAACGGATTCTGATGCAGGTCAAGAATACCTGCGAAAAGCTGCCGGAGGTTCCGGCGGAGAAGCTGTTTGACCGCTTCTACCGGGCCGACGCGGCTCGAACGCAAAAGAATGGCGGCTATGGAATCGGGCTTTCCATGGCCCGGATGCTGGCCGCCTCCAATCACGGAACGATCACGGCCGAATACCTGGGGACGAATGAGATTGCCTTTACGGTACGCTTCTCTGAAAAGGCAGAGAGCCTTAAGAAGAAGCGCCGATGACGATCTGCCGTCCGCCGGTCTGTTCATAGAGACGGTGGGAGATGGAAAGAACGGTCCGATGCTCGGAAGCACTGCGCAGTGCGGCCAGTACGGCCTGTTCCGTGTCGGAATCCAGATTGGCGGTAATCTCATCCAGCAGCAGAATGTTCGGCTGCGCGGCGATAGCGCGCGCAATGGACAGAAGCTGCCACTGGCCCTGCGAGAACATTGTAGGAGTACAGGGCGTATCATACCCTTGCGGAAGCGCGCGGATGACGGGAGCGAGGCCAACAGTGACGGCGGCTTCTTCTGCTTCTTCCGCTGAGATTCTGGGATCAAACAGAGTGATCTGATCCCGGACAGACCCGGGAACGATGTGGAAGCTCTGTTCTACATAGCCGAAAAGGGAACGCTTCACAGAATCTGGCAGAAGGGCGGCATTATGGCCATAGATCAGGATCTGACCGGATTGCGGACGGTATAGGCCGAGCAGGAGTTTGAAGAGGGTACTCTTACCAGCGCCGGTCCGTCCGGATAGAGTTACCTGCTCGCCGGTTTGCACGGTAAAGGAAAGATCCCGTAGAATGGGCGAGTCGCTGTCATAACCGAAGACCACATGATCCAGCTGTACGGACGGAGAATGGGGAAGGGGTTCATAGGTTCCCTCTTCGGTATCCCATCGTTCCGGCTGCGCCAGATATTCATCGATACGGTGAATACCGGCCATAGCGGACTGGATGGTCTGGATCTCCATGCCGATGCTCTCCAGAGGAGTAAAGACCTGGGAGATATAAGCGATAACGGCAACCGCTGTACCTACGGACATACCGAAGAAGGACTGAATCGTGGGATTTCCGGTTGCGGAGAGCAGCATAACAGCAGCGACGATGAAAGCGTTCAGAACCAGAATGATCGGGGAATACAGCGCGTGATAAAAATTGGTCCGATCCACGGCCGCATAGCTGTCTTCAATGTACTGATCGTATTTCTTCCGCATGTAGTCCTCAATACGGAAGGTATGAACCATACGGATGCAGCGGATCGTCTCCGGTACATGGTTGCTGACTCGGCCGATGGCTGCCCGGTTCTGAAGCTGCGAGGCCAGCATCCGTTTCTGGAACAGACGGGTCATCGCGTAGAGCGGCGGAAACAGGAGCAGTAGCAGAATGGCCAGACCGCGGTTCTTGACGAAAAGGATCGCGAAGATACTGATGATTTTGCAGGCATCCGCGAACATGCTGATGATTCCCGAGGTGAAAAGGGCTTCTACGGTATCTACATCGCCTACAAAACGGGAGGCGGTTACGCCGGGTTCCTGTTTTACAAAGACATCCGTGGAGAGCCTTGATAATTTGGCACACAACTCGTGGCGCAGGCCGCAAGTCATTTTTTGTCCAAAGATCGTCAGCAGGCTTTCACGCCCGGCGTCCAGAAGTTTGGTCAGGACATTGAGTGCAAAATAGGTGAATATCAGGATCCAGGAAGGAAATGTACCCTGCGTCAGGGTGTTGACGATACTCTCAAGGCACAGAGGCGGGAGAAGCGCTGCGACGACAGCGCAGGATACTGCCAGAAAGATCAGGATGCTCAGCCATTTCGCGTCCAGAATAACGCGTAACAGAATATGAAAAACATTGTTTTTAGTGTGCTTCATGCGGTGTCCCTCCCTGCTGCGTATGATACAAATTGGCGTATTGAGGATTGTTCTGCATCAGCTCTTCATGGGTGCTGACGGTCGTTTGCCCATTCTCCATCCAGAGAACCTGCGAGGTATGCGGGAACAGATAGAGCCGATGAGAGATCAGAATGAGGATGCTGTTCGGAATCCGTTCCTGAAGGTTGGCGAAGACTTTCTGCTCCGTCTGACGATCCAGAGCCGCGAAGGGATCATCCAGAATGATCAGCGGAGTCGGATGCGCGAGAGTTCTTGCGAGAGCCAGACGGGCCTGCTGACCGCCTGACAGCCGGACGCCGCCGCTGCCGATTACCGTGTCGGCCCCCTCCGGCATCCGGGCAATCTCTTCATCCAGACAAACGGCTTTCAGGTAGGGAAGTACATCCTCGTCGCGGCCTAACAGAACATTGTTGCGGATGCTGTCGCTCAAAAGCTCAGGATCATGTCCCTGATAGGAGATGATCCCGCAGCGGATCTCGTCCGACAGACCGGACAATTCCTGACTGCCGTAAAAGATCTGTCCTTCATAGGGATGTTCACACAGAAAGACTCGGCCCAGGGTGGATTTGCCGCAGGCGACCGGACCGGTGACGCCGATGATCTGTCCCGGCTTGGCAGAAAAACTGAGGTTCTGGAAGCAAGGGGCCAGACCCGGCCAGCGAAAGGTCAGATTCTGGACGGACAAGGGGAGAGGCTGTGCCTGTACGGCCGGAGTATCTTCGGCTACCGGCTTCAGAAGCGGCTGAATACGTTTCCAGGAGACGTCTGCCTTCTGGACGGCATTCAGAAGCTTGGCAACGGTAGCGGAACGGACAGCCAGCTTGGTAAAGCAGGTAAGAAAGGTTGTAAAGGCCGCGATGTTCCAGCTGACCCAGCCCTCCTGCAATACATTCCGTGAACCGAAATAGACGATCAGGAGGAGGCTGATCAGAGAGAGTGTCTGATAGAGCGGCGGCATGACCGTGCCCCAGATATTGGCGCGAACCGATGTTTTCTCATAATCAGCCAGATGGTTTTCATAATCAGCGTCCCGGAAGGGCTCGCAGCCAAAAACACGATAGGTGACGGCATTGGAGGTACGGTCCAGTGTCGCGGTGTTCAGCCGTCCGGCGCTTTCCTTATAGGCCGCGTTGCTCCGCTGGACAACTCCCTTCATCTTTTCAGCCACAATATAGGAAAGAGGAGAAAAAATCATGGAGAGGAGAGCCAAACGCCAGTCGTAAACAAAGAGCATGCAGGCATAGCCGACCAGTACGACACCGGTATCAAAAAGCTCAGTAACGACCTTTTTCATTCCATCCGCACAGGCGTCTACATCAGCGATCGCCTTGGTTAGAATGGTACCGGTATTTTCCTGTTCCAGCTCTGCTTTTCCCTGGTGAATCAGGTTTCCATACAGGATGTGCTTCATACTGAGGTCGATATTGTTGCAGAACCGGCTGACATAATATCGTTTGAGATAGCGGGTAACCTGGACCAGGAGAATGGCGGCTATATAGATCAGAGCCAGATTGAGCATATCGGCGAAGAATTTGCGCCCGGCAAAGATGTCCAGAAGACACTGGGCAAGCTGGCCTTCAAACCAGGGACAGGAGAGCAGGCTGACATTATAGAGCAATCCCGCGGTAGAGACAATAAAAAGCGTTTTGCGTTCGGTGTGGAAATAATAGCGAATGCGGTTGGGAGGAATCGTTGTTTTCTTCATAGAGAATCGTCTCCTTCGGCAGAAGCCTGATCGAGCAGGGCGGACACTTCCGGAAATCCGTTGCGTCTGCTCTCATGAACCTTTTGGTATAAGATGTCCAGGATACGGCAGAATTCCGTTCGGTCCGCATCGGAAAGGCTGCTTAAGAGCCATTCATAAAAGACGGCTTCAATCTTGGCTTTGGAATTCTTGAGCTCTTCGGAAGTGTCAGTGGCGTATAGAAGCTGGCTGCGGCCGTCGTCCGGATTGTCCTGACGGATCAGATACCCCTTGGCTTCCAGACTTGCGGCCCGTCTTGCGGCGGCTCCCTTATCGATCTTAAGGAGATCGCGCAGTTCGGACTGGGTGATGCCCGGATGGTGACGAACAGCATGGATGAAATCAAACTCGGCAGTGCCGATGCCCTCGTCTTTCATTTTATGGACTGTATAGGAACTGACTTCTCTCGCGATTTTGGTGATTTGGCGTTTTGTAGGATCCATAAAATCCTCCTCCTTTAACATGAATAGATGTACATACAACCAAATAGATGATACTACATCCTTTTTGCGGTGTCAAGAGTTTATAAGATTTTTTTATTAAGATTAAGAATGAAGTACCTGCTCCATATCGTCCGGAAGAGGCGCGGAGAAGTCCAGTTCCTGACCGTAAATCGGATGGGTAAAGGTGAGACGGCAGGAGTGGAGAGCCTGCCGCTGGATTCGTTCCATATCCGGATTGTACAGATAATCCCCAATGAGGGGTGTGCCGAGGCATTTGAGATGGATGCGGATCTGGTGTGTCCGCCCGGTTTCCAGCACGAGGCGCAGAAGCGTATAATCTCCGTAAATACCTTCTATATGATAGTGTGTAACAGCAGTTTCACCATGTTCCCAGTCTGCCATGCGTTCGATCACAGAACCGGGTTTACGGCCCAGGGGAATGCTGATCGTACCGTCAGGGGAAGCGGGACAGCCGCGGACGATTCCCAGATATTCGCGGCGGATCTCCTTGCGGACAGCCATGCGGGAGAGAATACACGAGCTCAGAAGGTTTTTGGCGATAATTGTCAGCCCGGAGGTATCCTGATCCAGACGGTTGCAGCAGCGGAAGACAAAGGTTTGATTTTGAGAGGCGTAATAGTAGGCAATGGCGTTGGCGAGCGTATCCGTGTAATGATTCATGGAGGGGTGCGTAGGCATTCCGGCCGGTTTGTTTACCACCAGCAGATCTTCATCTTCATACAGAATGTCAAGCGGAAGGCGGACCGGACAGATCTGTGCCGAGGAAGAAGCCTCCTGCAGATGGATGTCCAGCAGATCTCCGGAATGCACGGGATGTGTCATGTAGGCCGGCTGACCGTTCAGAAGCAGACCGTCCGGATATTTTTTCAGGGTGATCCGGACCTGGCGGGAGTAGCCCACGCGGGAGAGATACTGTTCTGCCCGCAGTCCGTCCGCTTCCTGTGGAATTCGGTATTGTAAAAAACGATCCATATTATACCTCCAAAAATCAAGATCTGGCCGTCATTATAGACTGGGTGCCGAAAAAAGTCAAGAGAAACCGAAACAGACGAAAAACTTGTAAATTTCAAGAGAATCTTATGGCAAACCATTGACAGTCCCAGGGAAGTTTGGTAAAATGAACTTAAAACAAAGAGAATCCCACGAGAACAGACAACAACGGACATGTTCGCGATTTGGGTTTCATCATCATTTTACAGGAGGTTTCATCCATGACAGGAGAGTATGAGATTAAGAAACAGATTCTGGACATTGGCCGCCGTATCTATAATAGAGGTATGGTTGCCGCCAATGATGGCAATATCAGCGTAAAGCTGAATGATAATGAGTTCCTTTGCACCCCCACAGGCATTTCCAAGGGCTTTATGACGATGGATATGATCTGTAAGGTTGACGCAGAGGGCAAGGTAATCTCCGCGAATGGACCGTATCGTCCGTCTTCTGAGATCAAGATGCATATGCGCGTATACAAGCTTCGTCCGGACATTAAGTCTGTCGTACACGCACACCCGCAGTATGCTACCGCATTTGCGATCGCAGGCATTCCGCTGACGCAGCCGATTATGCCGGAGGCAGTTATTACGCTGGGATGTGTTCCGATCGCACCGTACGGAACTCCTTCCACGATGGAGATTCCGGATGCGATTGAGCCCTATCTGGAGCATTTTGACGCACTGCTTCTGGAGAATCATGGCGCGCTGAGCTTTGGTGATTCTCTGACGAATGCTTATTATAAGATGGAATCTCTGGAGTTTTATGCGTCCCTGCTGTACAAGGCGAATCAGCTGGGCGGTCCTAAGGAACTGTCCGACGCACAGGTACAGAGACTGTATGAGATTCGCAAGAAGCTGGGCATGACCGGCAAGCATCCGGCCAATCTGTGTCAGAATCTGGCGAATGGCTGCCATGCGGGACATTCCTGTGGCGGATCCTGCAGCGGTTCCTGCAAGACAGAGGCGGCTCCGGCATCCAATGAGGATATGGTAGCGGAGATCACCAAGAGAATCCTGGCAGAGCTGAACAAGTAATCCGGCCTTTTCAGAGTACAAGGCTTCATGGAAGGCAGGTGAGAGGCCACGCAGGATAAGATCTATACCCGTAAGGGGGACAGCGGTCAGACAGGGCTGGGCGGAGGACGCCGAGTGCCCAAGACGAACAGTCAGATCGAATTGATCGGTGTCATTGAAGAAGTCATCAGCAACATCGGAGCGGCTCGGGCCTTCACCGTATCTTCGGAGGAGGAGCTTCGGAAGGAGCTGCTTCGGATACAGACGCAGCTTACGCAGATTCTCCGGTATCTGCATAAGGATAGTACCGAACGGATCACATTGGGCGAGGACGCGGTGACGGAGCTGGAGAACGGTATCGATCGCTTCGAACCCTATTACGATGGTTTTGATCTGTACGCGATTGCCACGAGATGCCGGACAGCGGCTCTTATGGAGGTGGCAAGGACATCCGCACGGAGAGCGGAGCGGATCTATGCGAGGGCGGATTTGGCAGTAGGTTCCAGAGAGTCGGCGCTCCATCGCAGGTATCTGAATCGGTTATCGGATTATCTATGGGCGGCAGCCAGATATCTGGACGCTGTGCGGCAGGAGAGTCCCTCCGCTGCATCCGGAACAGCCCGGTTAAAGGAGTTGAATGCGGTGAATCCCATGTTCCTGTCCAATGTCAAGCGGTTTATGCAGGCATTGGAGGATGAGGCCCAGCGCAGGGGACTGCAGCTGGTCATCGCGGTATGCGACAAAGAAGGCCGGCCTGTAGCGGTCCATGTAATGGACGAAGCGTTTATTGCAAGTTATGATATCGCGGTGAATAAAGCGTTTACGGCGGTATCGCTGAAGATGTCCACCAAGGAATTGGCCAAGCTGTGCGCACCGGGCGGAAGCCTGTATGGGCTGCAGCATACCAATCAGGGGAGGATAGTGATCTTCGGCGGCGGAGTGACCCTGCGTGACCGTGAGGGCAACATTCTGGGCGGACTGGGAGTCAGCGGCTCCACCGCAGAGATTGATACAATGATGGGCGATGTAGGCGAGGAGCTGTTCCTGCGCATGCAGAGCCGATAAATAAGTATAGAATTGGAGGTGTAATCTTGGCGGTAACAGAACAGGAATTACAGGAAATTGTACGTTCCGTACTGTCGCAGATGAATGGCCTGCGTCCCTCTGAACAGGAGGAGACGGGTATCTATGATACCATGGAAGAGGCAATCGCTGCAGCGGCAAGAGCGCAGAAGGAGATCCGGAGAATGCCTCTGGAGTTCCGTGAAAAGATTATTTCCAATATCCGTCAATTGACATTGGAAAATCTTCAGCCTCTGGCAGAGATGGGTGTGGCGGAAACCAAGATGGGTAATGTCGGCCACAAAATCATCAAGCACCGTCTGGTTGCGGAGAAGACTCCCGGTACGGAGGATCTGACGACCATTGCCTGGTCCGGAGATCGGGGATTGACACTGGTAGAGCAGGGACCCTTTGGAGTCATCGGCGCGATTACGCCGTCTACCAACCCCAGTGAGACGGTATTGTGCAATTCCATCGGTATGCTGGCGGCGGGCAATACGGTTGTGTTTAACAATCATCCTTCGGCCAACGGAGTCGCAAGCTTCGCGGTATCGCTGGTCAACAAGGCATCCATCATGGCGGGCGGACCGGCTAACATCGCGACGACCGTCAAAAAGCCGACGCTGGCTACGGCAGATATCATGTATAAGAGCAGAGAGATTCCTCTGCTGGTAGCGACCGGCGGTCCCGGCGTAGTTACAGCGGTGCTGTCTACGGGCAAGCGGGCTATTGGCGCGGGAGCGGGCAATCCTCCGGTAGTCGTAGATGAGACGGCGGACATCGCTCATGCGGCGGAGAGTATCATCAATGGCGCGACGTTGGATAACAACCTTCCCTGTATTGCGGAGAAGGAAGTTGTCGTGGTAGATAAGGTAGCCGATGAGCTGATCGCGGAGATGGTCAACAACGGTGCGTACTTGCTGAAGGATGCGGATAAGATCGCCAAGCTGGCGGAGATGGTTGTCGTGCCCAATAAGAAGGGCAAGATGAGCGTATCCCGTGATTGGGTCGGCCGGGATGCTTACAAGTTCCTGCGGGCGCTGGGCATTGACGCGGATCCGAGTGTTCGCTGCATTATTCTGGAGGCGCCGGAGGATCATATTCTGGTGCAGACAGAGCTGATGATGCCGATTCTGGGCATTGTCCGGGCGCCGAACGCACAGGCGGCTATGGAAATGGGTGTTCGTTTGGAGCATGGAAACCGTCATTCGGCACACATGCATTCCAAAAATATAGATCATCTGACACAATTCGGCCAGATGGTGGATACGGCGATTTTTGTTAAGAATGGTCCTTCTTACGCGGCGCTGGGATTCGGAGGCGAGGGCTTCCCGACATTTACGATCGCCAGCCGTACCGGTGAGGGACTGACTTCCGCTCGTACATTCACCAAGTCGCGCCGCTGTGTAATGACAGATGCGCTGTGTATCCGTTAAGAGAGGAGTAATAGAATGGAATTGAATCAGGACAATATTCAGAAGATCGTTGCACAGGTCCTGGCGGAGATGAATGAGAAGAAGCAGGCTCCGGCAGCTTCCGCCGCTCCCGCGCAGAATTTTGTAATTCCTAAGAAGGCACGTGTAGCGATGCTGACCGCACTGCGTAAGATCGAGATCAAGGAGTTTGATATTCCGGAGATCGGCGATGACGAGATGCTGGTCAAGGTAGAGGGCTGCGGTATCTGCGGTACCGACGTCCATGAGTACAAGAATGATCCCTTCGGCTTGATCCCGGTTGTACTGGGACATGAAGGCAGCGGCCAGATCGTTAGGATGGGCAAGAATATCACAATGGATACGACAGGAAAGCCCCTGGCTGTGGGCGATCGTATCGTAACCTGCACCATCCCCTGCGGACATTGCGATGCCTGCCTGAATATGCGGGATCGCGACAACCTGTGCGAGCATTCCGGAATCTACGGACTGATGCCGGCAGATGATCATTATCATTTTAATGGCTGGTTCTCAGATTATCTGGTAATCCGTCCGGGCTCCACCTTCTTCAAGGTGAATGATATGAGCCTGAAGCTCCGCCTTCTGATCGAGCCGGCGGCGGTTGTAGTTCATGCGGTAGAGCGTGCCAAGTCCACAGGACTTCTGACATTTAACTCCAACGTGCTGATTCAGGGTGTCGGCCCCATCGGTCTGATGCTGCTTGCGGTTGTCCGTACGATGGGTGTGGAGAATATCACGGTTGTGGACGGCGATGAGAAGCGTCTGCAGATGGCGAAGCGTTTTGGCGCCAAGTATACCGTAAACTTCAAAAACTACAAGGATCTGGACGAGCAGACCCGTCGGATCAAGGAAGTAACCGGCGGACGCGGCGCGGACTTTGCGTTCCAGTGCACAGGCGTGCCCTCTGCGGCATCCAATGTATGGAAGTTTGTGAAGCGCGGCGGCGGCCTGGCCGAGATCGGTTTCTTTGTAGATAACGGCAGCTGCACAATCAACCCGCACTTTGACATCTGCAATAAGGAGATCACGATGGTTGGTTCCTGGACCTATAAGGTCAGCGATTATCCGATCACGATGGACTTCCTGAGACGCGCGGTCGGCATCGGACTTCCGATCGAAGAGCTGGTAACGCATGAGTTCCCGCTGGATCAGATGAACGAAGCTATGGATGTGAATATGAAACAGCTGGGCATCAAGATTGCCTACGTTGCTAAGTAAAGAGGCCTGTTATGGATGCGGTTGGAATTTTGGAGGTCTTTGGACTGACAGCGGCTTTTGTCGCGGCGGACGCGGGCTGCAAGGCCGGAAATGTGACGATCGGAGCCATGGATAAGAACAAACCGGCCAATGCGGATAAACTTCCGGTACCGTTATTGGTATCCATCAAGTTCCGCGGTTCGGTAGAGGATGTCAAGGCTGCGATGGAAGCCGGGGAAGCAGCGGCCAAAACGGTCAGCGGCGTATACTCCAAGTACATCATCGCCCGTCCGGATGAAGAGACGGAGAAGATGCTGGATATCAGCTGCCTCGGAAAATACCGGCCCATGGAGACCTGATCTGTATTATTTGCGTTGGTAAGGCTATACAATAATAAATCATCACCTTTAAGGAGGACATTAAAATGTTAGAAGCACTTGGAATGATCGAGACAAGAGGTCTGGTAGCCGCAATCGAGGCTGCCGATGCAATGGTTAAGGCTGCAAACGTAACCCTGATCGGAACCGAGAAGATCGGATCCGGACTGGTATCCGTTATGATCCGCGGCGATGTAGGCGCTGTTAAGGCTGCTACAGAGGCGGGATCCAACGCGGCTCAGAACCTGGGCGAGATCATCGCGGTACATGTAATTCCGAGACCGCACAGCGACGTAGAGAAGATTCTGCCCTCTCTGGACTGAGTATAAGATAACGAAAGGAGCGGCAGTCAATGCAGGCCATCGGTTTATTTGAACTGCAAGGGTATGTTCCGGCGCTTACTGCCGTGGATACCATGCTGAAGACCGCGGATGTCAAATTCCTGACATGGGAGAAGAAGCTGGGAGGATGGTTGGTGACGATCATCATTCAAGGCGAGGTGTCAGCGGTTCAGGCTGCCTTGGATGCGGCAGAGAAGCAATCCATCCGGAAGGTCGCGGCGAAAGCAGTGATTGCTAACCCGCATCCGGAGATCATGAAACAGATCGAAATCAGTGCGCATAAGTATAATTTTAAGTTTTAAGGAGGAAAATCATCATGGAAGCATTGGGAATGATTGAGACAAGAGGTCTGGTAGCCGCAATCGAGGCTGCCGATGCAATGGTTAAGGCTGCAAACGTAACCCTGATCGGAACCGAGAAGATCGGATCCGGACTGGTATCCGTTATGATCCGCGGCGATGTAGGCGCTGTTAAGGCTGCTACAGAGGCGGGATCCAACGCGGCTCAGAATCTGGGCGAGATCATCGCGGTACATGTAATTCCGAGACCGCATAGCGACGTAGAGAAGATTCTGCCGACCCTGAAGTAATCCCCGCATCTTTAACAGAAGGTACAGGTGAAGACTTTGCAGAATGAGGAATTAATACAAGAGATTACGCAGCTCATTCTGGAGCAGATGCAGGGCCGGACGCTGCAGGGAGATCCGGAGAAGTGCGTCAAGGTGGGCGTGTCCGCAAGACACGTTCATCTCTGCCGCGCGGACATGGATACCCTGTTTGGTCCCGGTTCTGAGTTGACTCCTTTTAAGGAGCTGATGGGCGGACAATACGCGGCGAAGGAGACAGTAACGATTATCGGACTGAAGCTGCGTCCGATCGAGAACGTCCGTGTTCTGGGCCCTCTGCGGAAAAAGACGCAGGTAGAGGTGTCCGCAACGGATTGTATCCGACTGGGCGTGAAGGCTCCGGTACGGCTCTCCGGAGATCTGGAAGGTTCCGCGCCGATTACTATTGTAGGACCCAAGGGGGCGGTAACCCTCAAGGAAGGATGTATTGTGGCGCAGCGCCATATCCATATGTCCCCGGAAGAAGCGGCCCGCTTTGGATTGCATGACAAGCAGGTGGTATGCGTTCAGGCGCCCAGCGCCCGCGGCGGTCTGCTGGAGAATGTGCCGGTTCGTGTGGATCCCAGCTTTACCACCGAGATGCATATTGATACCGACGAGGCCAATGGACTTGGAATCAAGAACGGAGATATGCTGCCTCTGGTACTGGAGTAAAAGATATAACCGGCAGGACCCTGCCGGTTGTGTTTTATTAGATGATACAGGAGAAAGAGGTGTAAATATGCTGATTGCAAAGGTAATTGGCACCGTAGTGGCGACCCGCAAGAACACCAATCTGATCGGAAGTAAGTTTATGATCGTAGAAACACTGCCGGTAATGGGCAGCGGAACGCAGCGTCTGGTGGCAGTTGATCAGGCCGGAGCCGGTATAGGCGATCTGGTGCTGGTGGCTCAGGGCAGTGCGGCTCGGGTACAGACCGGCGCGGAGAATGCCTCCATTGACGCGGCGATTGTGGGTATTGTGGATAACCCGGAAGAGATTTTTGTAAAGGAGTAAGACCATGGAAGAATATCGCGCCCTGGGGATGATGGAGCTTAAGAGCATCGCTCATGGTTATGAGGCGGCGGATCAGCTGGCCAAGACAGCGGCGGTGGAGTATGTGACAGCCACGGCGGCCTGCCCCGGAAAGTTCATCATTATTATTCGCGGCAGTATCTCGGCGGTGCGTGCCGCGCTGGATCAGGCACAACGCTTATCCGGCGACTATGTGGTGGATACCTTTTTGCTGGGCAATCCGGATGATCAGGTATTTGACGCACTGGTCAACCATTATCCGTATCGGGAGGCCAACGCGATGGGAATCGTCGAGACATGGACGGCGGCCGCGGCGTTGGTAGCGGCCGATCAGGGTGTTAAGGCAGCACAGTCCAATGTAGTCCGGATCGGATTGGCCAATCAGTTAGGCGGCAAGGGATATGTAATTTTTGTCGGCGAGGTGGCGGCGGTACAGGCTTCCATTGAAGCGGCGGTACGGGATAACCGTGTATCCTCCAAGCTGGTGGATACCTCTCTGATCGCGGCGCCCAGTAAAGAATTATGGGAACTCTTTTATAAGTAATAAATCAGTTCTTGATATATCTTTATTTAATTGCATTGGATTTTCCAATGTAGGTAAATCCAATGCAGGCTGGGGCTGCGGCTGCTCGAAGATTACATATTCTGCGCTGCGCAAGCGTCCTCTCTCGTCGCGTTCACGGCTGCGGACGATATACCTGGCTTTTTCAACCTCCCGTACCGCTTCGCGTATCGCGTTGATTTTCTCCCGATTGATGAGGGACAGCCCCGCAAGGGTATAGTCCCAATCCTCCGGCAGGGACAGCATTTGCGACAATAGCCCCTTTGCCTTTAAGGTCAGGTCTTTGTTGCGCAGGTGGTGGTTGCTCATTACGGTATAGCCGCGATTTCGTTCCACACGGAAAACTGCCATTGTTCATCACTCCTTTGCTGTGGTTTTGTTACGCAGTAGAACGCCATTTTCGAGGGAAAAGGCATAAACACCTTACCCCGTCAAAGCCGCGCCCCAAAAGCCGCTTGCTGCAAGGCTTTTTCCGGCTCTACTGCGTAACATGAGGGCATGAAAAAAGCGGCGTTTCTGTTCTCCCCGGTGGGGAGTGAGAAACGCCGTCTTGTGCGGGTCGTTATTCTTTTTCTTCTGCGATATAGTCCTGCATGACTTCGCCAAAGTCCGCCGTAAAGGAAAAGAGAAAGTAGTCCAATACGTCGGGGTCTGCGCCCATCGGCTCGGCTTCCTCGGAAAACCGCAAGCCCATAAGCCCATACAGCATTTTGACGATTTTGAACAGCTTGCCCCGGTCTGCGGGGGTGTTCATGGTAACAAGAATGTCTGTCAGGCGGTTGATGGTTTCCATATCGCCGCCTGTTGTCACCCAGACCATTTCTGCGAACGGCTGCGTGATTGCTCCGGTGACAAGGTTGATCTTGTCCTTGCTGATTTCGCCGGAGGGGAGTATAATGCCCTTGTCAAGTAATGTGTTTTTCATGTTGTTCCTCCTTGCGTGCTGCTCTTTTCGTGACGCTTTTTTGACGCACCTGCTTACAAAACGAACTTGTGCGGAGTTACGGCACGATAAATGACGATATGCGGAAACCCTTGATTTTAAGCCGTTTTCTCGTGATGTTATAAACACTTATGAGGACTTATAAGGGGATTTCCGTCTATCTAATCAATAAAAACTCTGGTACACCCAGGAGTCTCATTCTCCCAAGTGTACCAGAGTTTTTGATGTAAGGAAATGGTTCCTCTGTTTTGTGATACAATTTAGAGGTTGGTATAGCCCATCAGGAATCGGTCTACGCTGGCCGCGGCGTCCGCACCCTCGCGCAGAGCCCATACGACCAGGCTCTGGCCGCGGCGGGCATCTCCGCAGGCAAAGACCTTGGGAACATTGGTAGCAAAATTTTTGGTGACAGCGCGTCCACGCCCGTCCAGTGCTGCTCCAAAAGCATCGGCGATATAAGACTGGCATCCGGTAAAGCCCGCGGCGATCAGCACTAGATCAGCATCCACGGCCGTTTCTTCTCCGGTCGGAACCATCTTCAGGCGGCCAGTGGCCTCGTCCTTTTCAGGACGAAGAGCGGAGAGAACCGCTTTGCGGACATGTCCTGTCTCGTCCAGGATAAACTCCTTGACGGTACTCTGATAACGGCGGGGATCCGCACCAAAGGCCGCGATCGCTTCCTGCTGACCGTAGTCTGTTTTCTCTATGCGGGGCCACTCCGGCCAAGTGTTGCTGCCGGTGCGTTCTTTGGGAGGCTGGGGCATCATCTCCAGCTGCATTACACTCTTGCAGCCCTGCCGGATCGCGCTGCCGGTACAGTCATTTCCAGTGTCGCCGCCGCCAATGACCAGAACATTCAGCCCCTTGGCGTCAATAGCGGCATGATCAGAAAAGCCAGAGTCCAGAAGGCTCTTGGTGATGCTGGATAAGTATTCTACGGCAAAGTGGATACCGGCCCCCTCACGGCCCGGAACCGGAATGTCCCGGGGATTGGAAGCGCCGCAGCATAAGAGGACAGCGTCATACTCCGTGGTCAGAGTCTGAGCGTCAATATCCCGGCCTACATTGATCCCAAGACGGAACTCCACGCCTTCCTCCTCCATGAGATGGGTACGGCGCAGGATAACACGTTTATCCAGCTTCATGTTGGGAATTCCGTACATCAGCAGACCGCCGGGGCGGTCGTTTCGTTCATAAACGGTAATCTGGTGGCCGCGTTTGTTGAGCCACTCCGCGGCAGAGAGGCCGGATGGCCCGCTGCCAATGACAGCGACACGCTTACCAGTACGGACGGGAGGCGGGCAGGCCTGAATCCAATGGTTCTTATAGGCGTTTTCAATGATGGATAATTCATTCTCACGGATCGACACGGCGTCGCCGTGAGAGGAGCAGGTGCAGGCCGCTTCACAGGGGGCGGGGCAGACCCGTCCGGTAAATTCCGGAAAACGGTTGGTCGAGATCAAACGCTGCATGGCCAGCTTCCATTCATCTTTCCAGATCAGATCGTTCCACTCCGGAATCATGTTGTGGAGCGGACAGCCGCTGACCATCCCGCCAAAGAGGACTCCGCTCTGGCAGAAGGGAACGCCGCAGTTCATGCAGCGCCCTCCCTGCAGTTTCTGTTCTTTTAGAGGTAGAGAGGTATGGAATTCCTCGAAGTTTTGGACCCGTTCCAGGGGCGGAACCGTCCGGCTGACTTTTCGTTCATATTGTAAAAAACCATCGATCTTTCCCATCTCGATCCTCCTTACTTATTCTTCAGCGAATAAAAGGCTTCGATCTCAGCCTGCTCGCTGTCCAGTCCCTTTTCTTCCATCTGAACGATCGTACGCAGCATGTGATCATAATCCCTTGGCAGTACCTTTTTGAAACGGGGAAGATAGGCGGCAAAATCCTGAAGGATTTCACGTCCCTTTTCACTGCCGGTAGCCGCGACATGTTCCTCGATCAAGGACTTCAGGATCGCGACATCATGCTTGTGTTCGACACTTTCCAGACTGACCAGTTCTTTGTTGACACACAGATAAAAATCGCGTCCCTCATCCAGTACATAGGCGATGCCTCCGGACATTCCAGCAGCAAAATTCTTGCCGGTGGGCCCAAGGATGACGGCAATACCGCCAGTCATATATTCGCAGCCGTGATCTCCAACGCCTTCTACTACTGCCGTAGCGCCGGAATTCCGGACGCAGAAGCGTTCTCCGGCGATGCCGCTGATAAAGGCCTTGCCGCTGGTCGCGCCGTATAGGGCAACATTGCCGACGATGATGTTATCTCCGGCGGAGTAGGGAGCATGAGAAGCAGGACGCAGGATCAGTTTACCGCCGGACAAGCCCTTGCCGAAATAGTCGTTGCTGTCGCCGCACAGTTCCAGTGTAAGTCCCTGGGGGATAAAAGCACCGAAACTCTGTCCGCCGCTGCCCTTGCAATGGATGACATAAGTATCCTCCGGCAGGGTATTTACATAACGCCGGGTGATTTCGCTGCCGAGGATGGTTCCAAAGGCACGATCCGTATTGTGTACCTCAATTTCCAGGGAACGAGCTTCCTTACGGTCCAGCGGGGCCTTGAGCTTCTTAAGAAGAAGCTTCATATCGGCGGTCTTTTCCAGGGCGAAATCATAGATGTCTTCCGGTTCAAAGTGGATGTGCGCCCGATCTTCAGAAGGACAGAACAGGAGCGGGCGGATATCGACATGAGAAGCACGGTGGTCTGCCGGGAATTCTTTGGGACGCAGCAGATCGGTCCGTCCTACCAGCTCTGTGACGGTGCGGATTCCCAGCCTGGCCATGTATTCACGGAGCTCTTCCGCGATAAACAGCATAAAGTTCTCTACATATTCTGGTTTGCCCGCAAAACGGCGACGCAGTTCCGGATTCTGCGTAGCGATGCCGACCGGACAGGTATCCAGATTGCATACACGCATCATAACACAGCCCATGGACACCAGAGGACCGGTGGCAAATCCAAATTCCTCCGCGCCGAGGATCGCGGCGATGGTGACATCGCGGCCGCTCATGAGCTTGCCGTCGGTCTCCAGGCGAACCCGGCTGCGCAGTCCGTTCAGAATCAATGTCTGGTGGGCTTCCGCAAGTCCCAGCTCCCAAGGGAGTCCGGCGTTGTGAATACTGGTCCGCGGCGCCGCACCGGTTCCTCCGTCGCAGCCGGAGATGAGAATTACCTGAGCGCCGGCCTTGGCGACACCGGCGGCGACAGTGCCGACACCGGCCTCGCTGACCAGTTTGACGCTGATACGGGCGCTGCGGTTGGCGTTTTTCAGATCATAGATCAATTCCGCAAGGTCTTCGATGGAGTAGATATCATGATGGGGCGGAGGAGAGATCAGGCTGACTCCGGTAGTAGAGTGGCGGGTTTTGGCGATCCAGGGATAGACCTTGGCCCCCGGAAGATGGCCGCCCTCACCGGGCTTGGCGCCCTGAGCCATTTTGATCTGAATCTCCTGCGCGCTGTTCAGGTATTGACTGGTCACGCCGAAGCGGCCGCTGGCTACCTGCTTGATCGCGCTGCAGCGATTGGGTTCGCCGGGCTTGACGACAAGACGCTCCGGCGCTTCGCCGCCCTCACCGGTGTTGCTTTTGGCGTGCAGATGGTTCATGGCGATGGCCAGCGTCTCGTGGGCTTCCTGAGAGATTGAGCCATAGCTCATAGCGCCGGTCTTGAACCGCTTGACGATCTCGGAAGCAGGTTCTACCTCTTCCAGCGGAATACCGCCGTCCGCGGGGAAACAGAACTCCAGGAGGCTTCGCAGATTCATGGCCTCATCATTTTCCTGATCGACAAGATCGGTGTACTGCCCAAAGAGGGAATAATCGCCGGTGCGTACTGCCTGCTGCAGCAGATGGATCGTCCTGGGGTTGTACAGATGCGCTTCCTTGCCGCTGCGGAACTTATGCGTACCGATACTCTCCAATGCCATATTGGTATCCAGACCCAGAGGATCAAAAGCCTGCTGATGACGAAACTCAATATCACTCTGAATATCGGCCAGACTCAGCCCGCCGATGGGGGAGACGGTATTGGTGAAATACCGATCGATTACATCCTTGTTGATGCCGACTGCCTCAAAGATCTGGCTGCCCTGATAGCTCTGGATGGTCGAAATGCCCATCTTGGACGCGATCCGCACGATGCCGTTCAGAATCGCTTCATTATAATCGTTGACAGCCGCGTAAAAGTCCTTTTTCAACAGTCCCTGCTCTACCAGATGGCGGATGGTTTCATGCGCCAGATAAGGATGTACCGCACAGGCACCATAGCCCAAGAGCGTCGCGAAATGA
>CAVGBV010000010.1:0-11427 GCA_963627615.1 Alloprevotella sp. | reverse complement strand
TCCCGAGGTTCAGCACTCTCCAGAATCAGGGAGATGGCCGTGCTCTTCTTGGTGCGAACCAGATACTTGGAGACCGCGGAGACCGCCAGAAGGCTGGGAATCGCGACATGATACTCATCGATATCACGGTCCGAGAGAATCAGTATATTAGAACCCTCGCGATATGCACGATCCACCTCCAGAAACAGTCGGTCAATGGCTTTTTCCAGACTGGTGTTTTTATAATAATTGATAGAGATCACACGGGCATGAAAACCAGGCTCATTCAGATGACGAATCTTTAACAGGTCAGTCTCAGTGAGAATGGGGTTGCGCACCTGCAGCATTCTGCAGTTTTCAGCGCGCTCTTCCAAGAGATTACCGTGTGTACCGATATAGATATGCGTTGCCGTTACGACTTCCTCACGGATAGCGTCGATCGGCGGGTTGGTGACCTGAGCAAACATCTGCTTAAAATATTGAAAGAGCGGAGGGTGCTGCTCACTCAGGACGGCCAGCGGCGTATCGTCGCCCATGGCTCCGACGGGGTCTGTACCGCTTAAGGCCATCGGCAGAATGGTATCCATTACGTCCTCATAATGATAACCAAAGGCCTTTTGCAGACGGACCAGTTCATCCTCCGTGTACTGCGGAACCGGTTCGTTGGGAATCTTCAGATCCTTGAGCTGCATGAGGCTCTGATCCAGCCATTCACCGTAGGGCTGTCGGGCCGCGTAGAATTCTTTGAGTTCCTCATCGTCGATGACACGGCCGCGTACGGTATCGACCAGGAGCATTTTGCCGGGGCGCAGACGTTCTTTGCGCAGAATTTTGTCCTCCGGGATCTCCAGAACACCGACTTCACTGGAAAGGATGAGCCGTCCGTCATTGGTGATGTAGTACCGGCTGGGACGCAGGCCGTTTCGGTCCAGAACCGCGCCCATGACGTCGCCGTCGGAGAAGACGATGGAGGCCGGGCCGTCCCAGGGCTCCAGCATCGTCGCGTAATATTGATAAAAATCTTTCTTTGCCTGGCTCATGTTTTTGTTGCCGGACCAGGGCTCAGGGATGGTAACCATGACGGCCAACGGCAGATCCATGCCGTTCATGACCATAAATTCCAGAGCGTTATCCAGCATGGCGGAATCGCTGCCCTCCTGATTGACGATGGGCAGAACCTTCAGCATATCATCCTTCAGATAAGGACTGGAGATAGTCTCTTCACGGGCCAGCATCAGATCGGCGTTGCCGCGGATGGTGTTGATCTCGCCGTTGTGAAGAATCAGACGGTTGGGGTGAGCGCGCATCCAGCTGGGATTGGTATTGGTGGAAAAACGGCTGTGTACCATGCCGATGGCGGATTCGTAGTCCGGATCCTGCAGATCCGGGTAGAAGAGCCGCAGTTCCTTGACCAGGAACATGCCCTTATATACGATCGTACGGCTGGAGAGGCTGGCCACATAGGAGGCGTTGCCCTGTTCAAACACTCGGCGGACCACATAGAGCTTACGGTCAAAATCAATGCCTTCCGCCACAGAATCCGGCCGTTCAATAAAACATTGCCAGATGCTCGGCATACAGTCAAACGCTTTTTTTCCGAGGACTTCCGGACGAACCGGAACCTGACGCCAACCAAGGAAAATCAGTCCTTCCTTGGCAGTGATCAGTTCAAACATCTTCATGGCCTGTCGTCTTGCGTATTCTTCTTGCGGAAAGAAGAACATTCCGACGCCGTAAGAACGCTCCGGACCCAGTGGGATACCGGCTTCAAGGCAGACCTTAGAAAAGAACCGGTGACTGATCTGCAGCAGAATACCTACGCCGTCACCGGTTTTTCCGTCAGCGTCTTTGCCGGCTCGATGTTCCAGATTTTCCACAATGTGCAGAGCGTCATCTACGGTTTGGTGGGATTTGCGTCCCTGAATATCGACTACGGCTCCGATGCCGCAGTTATCATGCTCCAGTCTCGGGTCATATAGGCCTTGCTGGGGATAGGGTTCCTGTGTCATAATAACTCCTCCCGATCTCGTTTATAAAAAGGGGGAAGCCCGGGGAGGCTTCCCAAAGGACAAAGTAATGAAAAAATCACAGAGAGAATAACAACTCCATATAGGAGGGGAATGGCCAATACTCCCGCGCGGTGAGCCCTTCCGCATGGTCTGCGGCGGCTCTGAGACCATCCATATCGGCCAGAATGGTATCCCGATAGTAGCAGGCGCACTCGGAGGCGTCGGCAATCTTCTCGGCGGTCTCGATATCCTGTGTAAGCTGTTTTACTGCGCCGAAGATCTTGGCGCTGTCAGCGGCCAGGGCCGCGGAAGTCTCAAGTTCAAAGGAGCAATCCAAAGCGGTGCTTAAAGACTGCTTGGTCAGGGCTGTGGAGGCAAGGCTCGCACTGTAATCGGACAAGGCCGGGAGAATCTGCTTCTCCGCCATATCCTTCATCGTTTTCGCTTCAATATGGATCTTCTTGCAATACTCCTCCAGCAGGATCTCATAACGGGAATTGATCTCCGTTTCCGTAAAGATCTTATGTTTGATAAAGAGCTTCTTGTTCTTGTCAGCAACAAAGTAGGGCAGTGCGTCAGCGGTCGTCTTGAGGTTCAGAAGGCCGCGTCTGGCCGCTTCCTCTACCCATTCATCCGAATAGCCGTTGCCGTTGAAGATAATACGCTTATGTTCCTTGAACACACGCTTTACAAGCTCGTGAATAGCGGAGGACAGATCTTCGGCGCCTTCCAGCTCCGTTGCGAACTGATCCAGCTCCTCGGCAACGATGGTGTTCAAGACGATATTGGGGCCGGCGATATTGATGTCGGAACCCAGCATACGGAATTCAAATTTGTTTCCGGTAAAAGCAAAAGGCGAGGTACGGTTGCGGTCGGTATTATCTCTTGCGAAGCGGGGCAGGATATGAACGCCTACCTTCATCTCCGTCTTATCTGCCGCACTGTAAGCGGATTCGTTCTCAATGGATTCCAGTACTGAGGTCAGCTCATCGCCAAGGAACATGGAGATGATAGCCGGAGGAGCTTCATTAGCGCCCAGACGATGGTCATTGCCCGCACTCGCGACGGAGATACGCAGCAGATCCTGATATTCATCGACGGCCTTGATAACCGCGGCCAGGAAGACCAGAAACTGTGCGTTTTCCTGCGGAGAATCTCCCGGCTCCAGAAGGTTGACGCCGGTATTGGTGGAAAGGGACCAGTTATTGTGCTTGCCGCTGCCGTTGATGCCGTCGAACGGCTTCTCATGCAGCAGACAGATCAGATCGTGCTTCTGCGCCACCTTTTTCATGATCTCCATGGTCAGCTGGTTGTGATCCGTCGCCAGGTTGGTGTTGGTAAATACCGGAGCGAGCTCATGCTGTGCCGGAGCGACTTCGTTATGCTCGGTCTTGGCAAAGATGCCGAGCTTCCAAAGCTCCTGGTTCAGGTCATGCATGAATGCCTGCACTCTCGGCTTGATCGCGCCGAAGTAATGATCCTCCATCTCCTGACCCTTGGGAGGCATGGCGCCGAAAAGGGTACGGCCGCACAGACGCAGGTCTTCCCGCTCCAGGAACAGTTCCTTGTCGATCAGGAAGTATTCCTGCTCCGGACCGACTGTCGTAATGACACGGGAGGCATCGGTATTGCCCATCAGCGTCAGCACGCGCAGTGCCTGCTTATTCAGAACTTCCATGGAACGCAGCAGAGGGGTCTTCTTGTCCAGCGCCTCACCGCTGTAGGAGTAGAATACGGTCGGAATATATAAAGTATGATCTTTAACGAAAGCATAAGAGGAGGGGTCCCAAGCGGTGTAGCCGCGGGCTTCAAAGGTAGCGCGCAGTCCGCCGGAGGGGAAACTGGACGCATCCGGTTCGCCCTTGACCAGCTCCTTACCGGAGAACTCCATGATTACGGAAGTATCTCCGCTGGGGGTAAGAAAGCTGTCATGCTTCTCAGCGGTGACGCCTGTCATCGGCTGGAACCAATGCGTATAATGTGTCGCGCCTTTTTCAATGGCCCAGTCCTTCATCGCGTTCGCGATGACACCGGCCACACTGGGATCCAGCTTCTTGCCAAGCTCCATGGTCCTTTTCAGTGCGCGGTAAGCTTCTTTTGGCAGACGCTCCCGCATAACGGCGTCTCCAAATACCATATCGCCGAAGAATTCGGGAATATAGCTGGTAGAATGATGGGCTTCAGGATATACAGTACACATGATGGTTCCTCCTCTATATATGGCGTGTTACAAAAATAGGCGCCACGACCTATAGTCGCAGCGCCTTTGCTGTTTACGCGATTCATTATACGGGAGAATAAGAGATTTGTCAAGAGTCATTTTGCAAGTTTTAAATAAAAACTTGCAAAAACAATCCGGTGGAATGAATAAGAGAATTAGTGCAATTATACATAAACAGGCAAAGATACAGAATCTGTATGCTTAGGTGATGAGGCTGATTATGAAGGATGAAGAATGAATACTTGTTAAAAGACTTTCTTGCTATTTGACGGTACAGGAAGTATAATATTTATAAATAAAAGGAGGGGTCAGAATGCTTCATCCTGAGATGTATTATTTCGTACAAAAAGAATGTACGCCCGGCGCGTGGCATGCGGAGAATCATCGGATTTCTCAGTATTCACTGGTTTTTGTCATGGAGGGCGGAGCGCATTATACCATTGATGGCCAGAGCTATGAGCCGAGAGTGGGCAATGTGATCTTTATCAAGCCGGGCGGTGTGCGTTCCTATTCGACCGAAGGCATGCGCTGCACGGCGATCGATTTTCGGCTGCCGGAAGGGGAAAACATAGAGCTGGATACGATGCAGCTGCGTTCGGATCTGGATGAGTTTTCAAGGCTGTTTCAGGAAATTCGTTATGAATGGCTGCAGAAGCGGACGGGATATGAGATGAAGTGTCAGGCTCTGTTCGCGCTGGTGCTGCACCGACTGCTGTACGAGGAGGACCCCGGACGGCGCAATCTCCATGTGGAGGCGATCCGAAGGTATATCCTCGCGCATTACTGTGAAGAGCTTACGGTGCAGAGTCTGGCACAGCGGCAGGGACTGAACCCTGTATACTGCGGAGCCCTGTTCCGACGGGAGGAAGACTGCACGATAGCCGCTTTTGTCAGCCGTGTACGCATCAATAAGGCAGCAGATCTGCTGCGGGCCGGGGAGTATACCGTGGGAGAGGTAGCGGAAAGGGTCGGATTCAAAGATATTTATTATTTCAGCAATACCTTTAAAAAGCAGATGGGAATCTCACCGATTCATTATCGAAACCTTTAATTTTTATAAATTCTGATTGAATCCATGCATTGTATCAGGCAATGGGCCTCTATATAATAAAGTCAAAAAACAACGAAAGGAGAATCAGAGAATGATTCGAGTAGCAGTGATTGGAACAGGCAATATTTCGACGGCTCATATAGAGGGGTATCTGGCGTTTCCGGAACGCTGCCAGATCGTAGCATTGTGTGATATCTTCCCGGAGAAGGCGCAGGCGAAGAAGGAGAAGTATCAGTTGACCGGAGCCGATGTGGTGGACGATCATGAAAAGCTGCTGGATCGGGAGGATATCGATCTTGTCAGTGTCTGCACGCCGCCCTACTGCCATGCATCCATTGCGATTCATTTTTTACAGCATGGTAAGAACGTTCTGGTGGAGAAGCCGATGGCAACATCCCTGCAGGAATGCGATGAGATGATAGAGGCGGCCAAGGAACATGGAAAAGTATTGGGAGTCATTGCGCAGAATCGCTTCCGGGATCCCATCATGAAGCTTAAGAAAGTGCTGGATAGCGGCCTGGCCGGCCGGGTACTCCACGCGCAGATCGATTCCTACTGGTGGAGAGCCCACAATTATTATGATCTGTGGTGGAGAGGCACCTGGGAAAAGGAAGGCGGCGGCTGTACGCTCAATCACGCTGTACACCACATCGATATGCTCGGATGGATGATGGGGCTGCCGAAGAGTGTCCAGGCACTCTTGAGCAATGCCGCGCATGATAACGCGGAGGTGGAGGATGTCTCCATAGCGGTGCTGCAGTATGACCGCGGAGCGGTGGCACAGATTACAAGTTCTGTCATTCATCATGGAGAGGAGCAGCAGGTGATCTTCCAGACGGAGAAGGCCAGAGTATCGGCGCCGTGGAAGTTATACTGCAGTGCGGCACGCCCCAATGGCTTCCCGGATCGGGATACAGAGACGGAGAAGAAGCTGCAGGAGTTCTATGACAGTATACCGCCGCTGGAGCATGTGGGCCATGAAGGGGAAATCGACAATGTCCTCCATGCGATCGAGACAGGGACAAGTCCGCTGATTACCGGTGAAGAGGGGCGCAGAACAATAGAACTGATCACGGCCATTTATAAGGCGGGATTTGAGCATCGTACGGTACAGCTGCCGATCCAGAAGGAAGATATCTATTATACGGCGGACGGTATCCAGAAGAACGCGATTCATTTTTATGAAAAGACAGCGTCGATTCAGGAACTTGGCGCAGGAGAATCGATCACACTGGGCAGCAATTATCAATAAGGAGGGCACCAAAATGGCGAGAGCAGAAGGAATGAATTATATGCCTACAGGCAAGCCCAATCCGGTAGTAAAGCCGGGAGAGTTTGTATATGCGGCGGTTGCGCTGGATCACGCGCACATCGGCGGAATGTGCAACGGGCTGAATGAAGCGGGTGCGACGCTGAAATGGATTTATGATCCGGACGAGGCCAAGGTGGAGCGGTATCTGAAGATGTATCCGCAGGCCCGAAGGGCACGCTGCGAAGAGGAAGTCCTCATGGATCCGGAGGTGCGGCTTGTGGCCGGCGCTGCCGTGACATCGGAACGCTGCGCGCTGGGACTGCGGGTGATGGATGCGGGTAAGGATTATTTTACGGACAAAGCACCGTTGACTACATTGGAGCAGCTGGAGGCGGCCAAGGCCAAGGTGCGTGAGACAGGTAAGAAATACGCGGTGTATTATAGTGAACGGCTTCATGTGGAGGACGCGGTTTTCGCGGGACAGCTGATCGAGCAGGGAGCCATCGGCCGTGTGATTCAGACCTTGGGGATGGGGCCGCACAGGCTGAGCGCTCCGGCCCGCCCGGAGTGGTTTTTCCAGAAGGAAAAGTACGGCGGAATCTTATGCGACATCGGAAGCCATCAGATCGAACAGTTTCTATATTATACGGGAGCGCATGACGCGAAGGTTGTTCACAGCCAGATTGCCAATTACGCGCATCCGGAATACCCGGAGCTGGATGATTTCGGGGACGCTTCTCTGGTTGCGGATAATGGCGCTGCCGGCTATTTTCGGGTAGACTGGTTCACTCCGGACGGATTGTCCAACTGGGGCGACGGCCGGATGTTTATTCTGGGAACGGAAGGATATATCGAACTTAGAAAATATGTCAATATTGGTACCGGACAGCTGGGCGGGACAGTCTTCATGGCGGATCAGAAGGGTGAACATACCTTTGATGTGCGCGGCAAGGTAGGATATCCCTTCTTTGGACAATTGATTCTGGACTGCATCAACCGTACGGAAAACGCCATGACACAGGAGCATGCCTTTAAGGCGGCGGAACTGTGCGTGAAGGCGCAGATGCAGGCTGTACAGATCGGGAGATGAGGCGATGGAACGGCTCAGTGATATAAAATTTTCAATCCATGTCAGACTGGTTCCGACGGTGGTTCGGATTCCTCTGGAGGAGAATATGTATCAGAAACTCCTTGTCAGTCAGGGGGAAAATGAGCTATGGGCGGTGCGGCCGGATACAGGACGCCGCTATCGGGCACAGCTGTTTGTGTATGGGATGGAAGCGTCGCTGGAGAAAGTGGCGAAAGAGCCTGCGTTGTATATTCTGGCGGATGAGGCATATAGCGGGGAGGTCTTGCTGTATACCGCAGAACCGGAGAAAGTCGCACAGGGGGAGGAACGTAGATCCAATCCCTGGCTGTATACCTGCGGCGTATACTTTAAGAAACAGGATGAGAATGCCAGAGTGATTGTCTGCTATGACGGAGAGCCTGTTACGAGATATTATTATTCTTCCGATATGCCTAAGCCGTATATGTATCCGTTGTACGGCCCCGGCAGAAAGAGTGTGATCCAGAATGAACCGGCGGATCACATTCACCATCACGGAATCTGGTGGGGCCATGATGAGGTCAACGGACATCAGGTCTATCATGAGTTCCAGGGAGAAGGACGTCAGAGGCATCATAGTTTCTTGCTTTTACAGGGAGGTCCGGTCGTCGGACAGATGACAGAGCTGGTGGACTGGCTGTCAGAGGCAGGAGAACTGCTGATGCAGGACACACGTACCATTCGGTTTTATAATCTGCCGCCGGAGATGCGTTATATCGATTTTTGTACGGTATTGCATGCTTCGCGGGGAAAGGTTCAGTTCGGACCGACCAAGGAAGGCGGATTTCCATTTGTCCGGGTAAACGAGCAGATGTGCGCGGACCTGTCCGGAACACTTACGGCTTCCGGCGGCAGAAACGGAGAACGTGAGATCTTTGGAGAGACCGCGGATTGGGTGGATTGTTCCGGCGTGATCGGTAAGGATAGGACAGAAGCGGGACTGGCGATGATGATCGGCCGGGATTCACAGGATTATCCGAACCGTTGGTTTGTCCGGGATTACGGGCCGATGACCGCGTCTAATTTTCATTTTCAGGGTGGATATCTGTTGGAGGCGGGCGGGACATATACGTTCCGGCAGAGGATCCTTGTACATGCAGGGGACAGCAAACAGGCCGATATCGAAGGCCGTTGTCAGGAATACGCACAGATGGGGGACCAATTATGGAGTATCGAGTAGGAATCGTGGGCTGCGGCGGAATTGCCAGAGTACACGCTCAGAGCCTGCTGAGGATGGACAATGTGAAAATGATCGCGTTTGCGGACTGCAAGCCGGAGCGGGCGCGGAGCTTTGCGTCAGAATACGGCGGCAATGCCTATGCCAGTCTGGAAGAGATGCTGGCGGCAGAGCATCTGGATGTGCTGCATATCTGTACACCGCATGCGCTGCATGTTCCCATGGCATTGCAGGCGGCGGAGAAGGGAATCCAGGTGTTCACGGAGAAACCGGCGGCGGTCAATGACGAGCAGATGGACGCATTGATGGAGGCGGCGAAGAAGGTGCATGTGGGCGTGTGCTTTCAGAACCAGTATAATGATAACGTGCGGTATGTGCAGCAGGCGCTGCAAAAGGGAGAGGGCGGCAAGGTCCTCGGCGCGCGCGCGTTTGTGACATGGCACCGGGAGGCGCCGTATTATACGGAGAGCGGCTGGAGAGGGACAATGGCCCTGGAGGGCGGCAGTGTTCTGATCAACCAGTCGATTCATACGCTGGATCTTTTGACGGTTCTGCTGGGAGAAGCCCAGACGGCGGAAGCGACGATGGCCAATCATCATCTGAAAGGCGTAATCGAGACGGAGGATACGCTGGAGGCGTGGATCCAGTATAAAAGCGGTGCGACTGCATGCTTTTACGCTACCAACGTCTACTGCGGCAACGCGCCGGTTCTGATCGAGATTGTCTGCGAGAACCGGACCTATCGTCTGGAGGGCGATAAGCTTTACATCAAGGAAAACACGGGAGAGTATCAGAAGGTAGAGTTTGCGGCCAAAGAGGCTTTTGGCAAGAGCTACTGGGGGACCGGACATCTGAGCTGTATCCGCAACTTTTACGCGTCGCTGGACGGTTCGGAAGAATATCTGGTCAAGCTGGAAGAGGCGGAGCGTACCATGCGTCTGATGTTCCAGATCTATCGGTCGGCAAGAAATGAATGATTGGAAGGAGAATAGGAAAAGAGGCTGTCGAAAGACGGCCTCTTTTCCTATTTAAGAGAAAAAATAAAATATTTTTGGAGAAAATGCATGGTGGATTAGAACATGTATTGTATATATGTACAAATGTCTACAGGAGCCTTTTGATACATCCGATGAAGATGATGGAAAAACAAAAAAGTGCTTGAAAGTATTGACGGATATGACATAATATTGGGCATAATGAATAAACAAGAACGTATAATCTTTGTTTATTTAAAACATTTTAAGGGGGTACTACAATGCAAGTGAAGAGGTTTTGGGCAGGACTGTTATCTGTAATACTCATCGTTTCCTGTCTTGCTGGCTGCTCCGGTAACGGCGGCAACAGCAGCAAGAACGATAGCAGCAAGGCGACCAGTCAGCAGGAGACCAGCAAGCAGGATGATGATCCTTATGCGGCTGCGGACTTTACTTACCCGATGGATGGGACCGTAACTCTGTCCATCAACATGGATAAAACGGAGGAAAAGGATATTCCGAGTTGGGTTAAGGGACATTATTTTTGGGATGTAATCCAGGAGAAGACAGGTGTACAGCTGGATTTTATCGGATCAGCCTCCTCTCCGCAGGGAAACAATGAGGCATTTATGCTGCTGCTCGCATCCGGTGTATATCCGGATATTTTGCTGGCCAACTGGATTACCTTTAAGGGCGGCCCGGCTGCGGCGATCAGTGATGGATATATCATTCCGCTAAATGATTATAAGCAGTATTTTCCGGCTCTGACAGGATGGCTGGAGAGCGATGAGACCGCCAATAAGACAGTCAGTATGGATGACGGGACATGGTTCTGTTTCCCGAACTACGGCAATAACAGCGAAAGATCAGCTACTGGATGGGTTGTTCGTCAGGATTTCCTGGATCAGATTGGCGCGCAGGCTCCGGAGACCGTTGAAGAGTGGTACAACGTCCTGAACAGATTTAAGGATGATCTGAATATTGCGGCGCCCATGGCCTTTGAGAGCCGTTGGCTGTTCCTGGAGTACGCGGCTGCCGGACTCAGTTCTCCGTGGGGCGTTTGCTATCCCTTCTTTATAGACGGGGATACAGTTAAGTTTGGACCGACCGAAGCAGGCTACAAGGAATTTGTAACCGAGATGGCCAAGTGGTACGCAGAAGGCCTGATCGACACTGACCTGGCATCTGTAGACAAGAGTACCGTACAGTCCAAGTTCGCGAACGGACAGGCGGGTATCGCTCTGCAGCAGATCCGTAACATTCAGAACTGCATCAAGGCAAATGAGGGGGATTCTACCTATAAGGTAACGGGACTGCGCTCTTTGGTGATGAATAAGGGTGATGAACCGCAGATGGGGCATTATACGAATCCGTTTGGAGGATGCTCAAGCTCGATCAGTACGCAGTGCAAGAATATCGGCGCGGCGGCTCGTTTCCTGGACTATGCGTATACAGAAGAAGGAGCGAAGTTTTTTGCTTATGGCGAAGAGGGATTTTCCTGGGATTATGTCGACGGCAAGCCGACCTTCAAGGATATTATTACGGATAACCCGGAGACTCCGGATGCTCAGGCAGCCCGCTACTTTGTAGCGCAGTTCCAGAACTTCTCTCTGCACGCTCTGGATACCCGTTCTCATATGGGAGCAGAGGTTCTGA
>CAVGBV010000009.1:29480-37766 GCA_963627615.1 Alloprevotella sp. | reverse complement strand
TCCCACTGGTTCAACATTCAGACAGGCAGTGTGGCAGATTTTATTACAGATTCCCTATGGGCAGACGATCACGTACGGAGAAATTGCCCACAGAATGGCTGAACTGAAAAATACTTCCCATATGTCGGCGCAGGCGGTAGGCGGAGCTGTAGGGCATAATGAAATTTCCATTATCATTCCCTGTCACCGTGTAGTGGGGACCAACGGAAGCTTGACCGGATATGCGGCAGGGATTGAGAAAAAGCTCTCGTTATTACAGTTGGAACATGCGGATATGAGGCATTTATTTGTTCCCAAAAGGGGAACCGCACTTTAAAAGGGGGTTGAGAACAATGAGTCATAATGATACAGTGAGGCAGTCATTTAAAAAACAGGCGGGGAAATTTACGGCATACCATATGTCCAAGACAGAGTATACAGACTATCTGATTCAGAAAGTTGCCGCGACAGGAGAAGAACACGCGTTAGAAGTAGCGGCTGGAACTTGTATTTGCGGGAGGGCGTTGGCGCCTTTTGTAAAAGACATCACATGTCTGGATCTGACGGAGGAAATGCTGTCAGAAGGGAAAAGACTCGCGAAAGAAAATCAGATAGATAATATTTATTTTCAGCTCGGCAATGCGGAAAAACTCCCATACGAGGCGGAGGCCTTTGATCTAGTAATAACAAGACTGTCGTTTCACCATTTTGCGGAGCCTGAGATACCCTTCCGGGGAATGCAGAGAGTCCTGAAAACAGGCGGGAAACTGGTGATCTGGGATATGGAGGCAGTGAAAGAGCCTTTACGGGTGGCCAATGACGAAATCGAAAAGATGCGCGATCCGTCACACACAAGGATCCTTAGCAGAGAAGAATTTGAAAAGATGTTTCAGAAAGACTTTGTACTGCAATGCGAGGAATCGACGTTGGTGCCGGTCAATCTTGACAGCTGGATGGAGCTGACGGCTACTCCGAAGGAGGTTCGGGAGAAGATCATTGCCTTGATGAAAAATGATATATACGGAGGGTGTTCTACCGGATTTTCACCGTATCTTCAAGAAAATAAAATCATGTTTGATCATAGATGGTTATTACTCATTGGTGTAAAAAATAAAGAGGATCGGGAAGAATGAAGATACAATAAACTGTAAAACTGATTGACGTTTATTCAATAATGGAATTGCAAAACGGTACAGTCGATTATGTACTTGATTATACGGATTCCGGCAGATACGCGGTCTTTATCAAGGATATTTCTTCAGAAGAGTCCGATCAATATGTAAAAGAGCTGAAGGCGAATGGATATTCTGCAATACATTCCGATGCCAACGATGTATCGGTTGGAACAATGCTTGAGAGTGAGGATGCCTATTTAAGTATTTCCTACTCGGAGGAGATATTGGGAATCCTTATAACCTTAAAGGAAAATACAAACTGAACCAGGGTTTTATTAATAACAAACGCTTTATATATCGAAAAAGTGTGCCTTCAGGTAATCCAGGAAAATCTTAAAGACGACCGAATTTGTGGACTGCGGAAATGCCAGACCAATCGTCCGAAAATATGCCGGAGACAGGGATCTGACGTCAATTCCGCTGCTGGGAAACGCCTGGATTACAAGCTTCTGTGAAATGGTTACACCAAGGCCTTTTTCTACAAAAGCCATAATCAGAGAATCATCACGAAAACTATACGAGATTCTGGGCTTTTGGGCACAGGTATTTAACAGGTGCACAATATCGTTATCGCATCCCGGCGTCTCTATAATAAAGGGGTATTGCAGCAACTCATCCGGCGAGATCGAGTCCTTGGAGGATAGAGGATGGCCCTTGGGCAGAACAACGCAGAGCGGATCTTTATAGAGCGGAACGAATCTCAGGTCGTCCGCGATAATGGAAGACAAAAAACCGCAGTCTACCTGTCCGTGAACAATCCAATCACGGATTTCATCATAATTTCCATCCAGAATCTGAACTTCGACTTTGGGATATTGTTCTTTAAAAAAGCGGATCACCTTGGGCATCCAAAGGGCGGTCACACTGGAAAAGGAACCGATCCGCAGCTTTCCTTCGATTTTGTTATTAATATTAAAGGCGGCCTGCCGGAGTTTATCCCTTTGATTGACCATTTTACGGATATACGGAAGCAGTTGGCGTCCGTTATCTGTCAGAACGACACCCTTTTTCATCCGCGCAAAGAGCTTTACGCCGAGTTCTCCTTCCAGTCCGGCCACCATCTGACTGATGGCGGACTGAGTATAATTTAATGATTCAGCCACTTTGGAGAAGCTTCCCAACTCGCAGATCTTTAAGAAAATCTCATATTTGTCCTGAAATTCCCGCATAATAAGCCTCCATTCATAATAATATTAAAAAAACTAATATATCATAGTAAAAACATTATCTTGAATTATATTATACTCCATGATACAATTTTTGCAAGTTGTTTTGTATGGAGGATGCCTGTTATGGAGAAAAAAGCAAACCATTTTTCCGGGCAGCTTGGTTTTGTCCTTGCTGCGGCCGGGAGTGCTGTCGGAGTCGGTAATCTGTGGAGGTTTCCGTACCTTGCTGCCAAAGATGGCGGCGGTTTATTTTTGATAATTTATCTCTTGCTTGTACTTACCTTCGGATTTACGCTGCTTACTTCCGATATCGCGATCGGCCGCCGCACCAGAAAAAGCGCGATTGGCGCCTATTCTCAGATGAAGCCTCGGTTTAGATTTCTGGGGATACTGACGTTTCTCGTTCCGGTTATCATTATGACCTACTATGCGGTTATCGGAGGCTGGATCACGAAGTATGCCGTTTTGTATCTGACAGGCGGGGCACAGGAAGCAGCGGCGGATCATTACTTCATGAGTTTTATCACATCGCCGGATTCACCGGTACTGTATGCGCTTGCCTTTATGGCGGTAACCGCTGTTATAGTCTACAAGGGAGTCCAGGGCGGGATCGAACGGGTCTCAAAATTTATGATGCCCATACTGTTGGTTCTGGTCATTGTGATTATGGTCTATTCTCTGACTTTGGAGAATACGGATGCGCTGGGACAGACGAGGACCGGATGGGAAGGGCTGGTCTATTATCTGACGCCGAATTTTGAAGGGGTGACTTTGCAGCGATTTTTGGAAATCCTGTTGGACGCGATGAGTCAGCTCTTCTTCTCATTGAGTGTTTCCATGGGGATTATGATCACTTATGGTTCCTATGTGAAGCCGCAGGTGAACCTTGGTAAATCCGTCAATCAAATCGAGATTTTCGATACGGGTGTCGCTTTGATTGCGGGGGCGATGATCATTCCGGCTGTTTTTGTCTTTTCCGGCACGGAAGGAATGAGTGCCGGACCGAGCCTTATGTTTATTTCCCTGCCCAAGGTGTTTTCGGCCATGGGAAAAGCGGGAGTCCTTGTGGGAGTCCTGTTCTTTGTGTCTGCGATCTTCGCGACATTAACCTCCTGTATCTCCGTGTTGGAATCCATTGTGGCCAATTGCATGGAAATCTTTCATATGGAACGTAAAAAGACGGTTCTGATCTTATCCGCCATATATCTGGCGGCGTCCGCATGTATTGCCCTGGGCTACAGCGTATTTTATTTTGAGGTCAAGCTGCCTAACGGTTCCGTCGGACAATTGCTGGACATCATGGATTATATCAGCAATAGCGTGATGATGCCGCTGATCGCACTGATTTCCACGATCTTTATCGGATGGGTGATGAAACCGGAGTATGTGATTGAAGAGGTGGAGCGGAACGGAGAAAAGTTCCGCAGAAAAAGAATGTACCGGATTATGATCCGGTACATTGCGCCGATTATGATGCTGATTCTCTTTTTGCAGTCAACTGGTGTTCTGGCTAAAATTATGGGATAACTGCCGCATTAGTTTGCGCCCTTATCAAGGCTTTTCAGCAGCGACACTCGTACCGCTTCACCAAGCGTATGCGTTGTGCCGCTTTTTACTTCATCTGCGGGAATCACCTGCACGATGTCCAGATATATATCGGAACGCCGACGGAGAACATTTTTGTGAATCTGTTCAGTGCCCTGGATGGACATGACCACAATGGGCGTGCCCGCCTTTTTCGCAATGCGGAAAACACCGTCATGGAAGGGGAGTAATTCACCGGTTTTGCTCCGAGTACCTTCTGGATATACTCCAATGGATACTTCGCCGCTTTGAAGCAGGTCGGTGGCCTTATGGATCGTAGCCAATGCTTTTCTGGGATCTTCCCGATCAATGGCTAAAAAGCAGCATTTCCGAATGAAACGTCCGAAAAATGGAATCTCGAAATTTTCTGCTTTTGAGAGAAAGGCAATGTCCCATTGTTTCAGCACGAGCCATTGGATGATCGGGTCAAAATTGGAGCGATGGTTCCCGACAAACAGAAGCTTTTGGTTTTGCGGGATCTTTTCAAGGCCGCTCGTATGTACCCGAATTCGCAGTACTTTTAACGCCGCGGCGGAAGCGCTGTTAAGCAGGACACGGTAAAACCGGCTGTTTTTCATATATTCTTTCTTGGGATCGACGAATAGACTGCAGATGCCGAGAAAGCAAATGTATAGCAGAAAAACAGCGAGGATCCCGAGCAGTATATATACGACAATCATTGTATGCCTCCTCAGATCGGTTGTTTCAGTCCGTATGGAAGAGCTTCAGATAAAACCGCGCATACAGCGGTATTTCACCGCCAGACAGAGGATTACCGCGGCCTGGGTCAGTTTGTCGGCTACGGGATCCAGGATTTTTCCAAGGTCGGACACCATGTGAAATCTGCGGGCGATGGCTCCGTCGATAATATCGGTCGCTCCGGAGATCAAAATAACGATCACTGCAGCGGAATATGCCTGCTTTCCAACGTATAACCATACGAATAGCGGGATCAGCACCAAACGTATGACGTTCAATAGATTTGGTATCGTCAATACCTGATCTTTGCTGAAGATTCGGTGCATATGTACATCTCCTATCGGAAGAGTGTCATTATTATAAGGACGCAGAGGCTGCTGCACTGGAAGCGGTATATTCCAGGGCTTCCGGCACGACTTCACCGTCGATTTGAAGCGGTGTCGGTTCGTTCAATCGCACCTGGATGGTCTTCCCTTCCAGAATTGTCATCTGCTTCGTATACTTCAGATGCGTACCGCTGAAGATCGACGGAAAGATCATTAAGGCACGGAGCTTACCCACATCGTGGAACACCAATACGGAGATTTTTCCGTCCTCACGCAGTCGATCCTGATTCGGAGTCGGCATCATACCGCCGCCGTAGAATTTGCCGTTCATGACAGAGGCAAGCCATACTTTCTTATAACTGTAGCTTTTACCGTCCACAATGACGGTCGCGTTTTTCGGCTTAAAGTGAAACAGCAGTCCGGTAATCGCGATCTTTGTGTAGTTGATCGGTTTAGGATTTTTCCTACTTTTGTTCTCTTTTCGAAGCTTTTCGCCGACTTCACAGCAATAGCCATCGATACCGAAGCCGACGTTGTTCAGGAATAGGCTGGATTTTCCTTTTACATTTACACGGGGCAGCCGTTCAAAATACGGATTGAGACACACGGTAGGATCAGAAAAAGGCTTCTGATCGACATCTCTCGCAAAATCGTTGCCGGTTCCCGTAGGATAGTAGTAGAGCCTGTTCTGAATCTTTATTCCGTCAACGTCATTGATAAAACGATTTAAGGTGCCGTCTCCGCCGCAAAGAATGACAGAAGCATCCGGCTCCAATCCATTAAAAAAGGTTGTGTAGCTGGTAATACGGCAGATATTGATAACGACAGCCTTAGGGTTCGACTCCTGCAGAGCCTTTACGGCTTTTTTGGCTTCCGGCCCCCCCGCGTAGGGGTTATAGAGAATATATTTTTCAGACATAAGGAAATGACCTCCCATAAAAATTGTTTTTTCGACACTTTCTGCAAGGAGTATAGCAGGCAATTCTAAACTGAAACGAAACTATCAGTTTTTTTCAAAAGTTTCGTTTCAGTTTACAATTAAACGCTACGATTATGGTATTATTAGATATAGAGAGGAAATGTCTCTATAAGGTACGATTGGGAGGTATATATCACTATGTCACAGATAACAAAACGCGCATTGGAACAGTCTCTCAAGAATTTGCTGCTGAAAAAGCCGCTCACCAAAATAACCGTGGGCGACATAGCGGAGGAGTGCGGAATTAACCGTATGACCTTTTATTATCATTTTAAGGACATTTATGATCTGGTGGAATGGTCCTGCCTGGAGGACGCCAAGAGGGCGCTCGACGAGAAGAAAACCTACGAAACATGGCAGCAGGGACTATTGCAGATTTTTGAAGCCGTACAGGAAAATAAACCGTTTATCCTGAATGTTTACCGCTGCGTACACAGAGAGCAGGTGGAGAGATATCTGCAGCCGCTCGTAGATCAGCTTCTGTTGGATGTACTCAACGAGGAAATTGGGGAAATGACGCTCAGAGACGAGGATAAGCAGTTTATCGCGCAGATCTATTCTTATATATTTATCGGGTTGATGCTCGATTGGATCAAAGATGATATGCGGGCGGACCCGCAGCAGATCGTGGACAGACTCGCGAAGCTGATCAAGGGCTCCATGTCCGCGGCAATTTCCCGCTTCAGACTCTAAGGAGGATAGGCATGTTTCACATTCTCGTTGTAGACGACGACAGGCATACCAGAATGCTGCTTCGCGCCGTGCTGGAAAACGCCAATTATACTGTAACGACGGCAGATAACGGAGAAGAGGCATTGGGAATCCTGGACAAAGAGCATATTGACCTGGTTGTATTGGATGTCATGATGCCGAAAATGGATGGGTATGAGTTCACACGGCTGATTCGGGAGACGGATAATGTACTTCCCATTTTGATGGTAACGGCCAAGCATTTACCGGCAGACGAGAAAAAGGGCTTTCTTGTAGGGACGGATGACTATATCACAAAACCGATTGATGAGGAAAAGCTGCTTCTGCGCATTAAGGCTTTGCTGCGGCGTGCCCAGATCGTCAGCGAACAGAAAATCACGATCGGTGATGTTGTGTTGGACTACAATTCTTTTACAGTCACAAAAAACGGAGAGACACAGGAACTGCCGCAAAAGGAATTTATGCTTCTGTATAAACTGCTTTCTTATCCTGGACAGATCTTTACACGGATTCAGCTGATGGATGAGATATGGGGAACGAACAGTGAGACCGGCTGGGAGACCGTTACCGTCCATGTCGGACGTCTGCGGAAACGCTTTGAGGGATGGAAGGAGTTTGAGATCATTGCCGTTCGGGGCCTGGGATACAAGGCGGTGAAAAAGGTATGAAGAAAAGGGAGAATACAGGACGCATCGCTCTGGGATTGCTGCTCTCCGGCATTGTCTTTATAACCAACCTGGGTGTTTTGCTGCTGACCCTCTGTGCCCTCTATGGCCTGGTCCATCTTGGAGTTATTGAAACGACCGGAGGACAGGTCGGATTGCCGGACGTTCTGAAATTCTTTTTCTATGCCAGCTTAATCATGGGATTTCTTCTGGCGTCATTGACCGGGAAAATAACCTTAAGTCCAGTTAAGCGAATGATTGATCAGCTGGAACGGCTGGCCAACGGAGACTTCAAAGCGCGGCTGCATTTCGGTAAACCGATTGCGTGGCATCCGGCCTTTAAGCAGGTGGAGAAGAGTTTCAACAGGGCGGCGGAGGAACTGGAGCATACAGAGATGCTGCGCGGTGATTTTATCAATAATTTTTCGCATGAGTTTAAGACGCCGATTGTTTCTATCGCTGGCTTCGCGAAATTGCTGCGCCGTGGGAATCTCACGGAGAAACAAAAAGAAGAATATCTTGAAGTCATAGAAGAGGAATCGCTGCGGCTTTCCGCGATGGCAAACAAAGTACTGAATATGACACGGGTGGAGAGTCAGACGATCCTTACAGATGTTACACGGTTCAATCTGTCTGAGCAGATTCGTGGGGCCGTTCTGCTGCTTGTGGAAAAATGGACGCCCAAGAACCTCTATATGGACATGCAGTTCGGAGAGCATATGATCTATGCCAATGAAGAACTGCTGAAACAGATATGGATTAACTTGCTGGATAACGCGGTCAAGTTTTCAGAGCCGGACGGCACAGTGACGGTCGGCATTGTTGAAGAAGGGGAATACCTCCGGGTTTCTGTATCAAATCATGGCAAGGAGATTCCGAAGGAGAGCATCCGCCATATTTTCAATAAGTTTTATCAGGCAGATGAGTCCCATTCAGCGGAAGGAAACGGTATTGGTCTTGCCATTGTGAAAAAAGTATGTGACCTGCATGGGGGGACGG
>CAVGBV010000009.1:25233-29426 GCA_963627615.1 Alloprevotella sp. | reverse complement strand
AAACAACAGAAGATACAATAAATAAAAGAACCTCTGCCGCGCCCGGATGTGGCGCGCCAGAGGTTATCTTGCGCTTTTTTGACGGTCAGCCGCCCGGAGCAGTACAAAACCCAAGGCGAAGAAGACAGCCAGGCAGGCTACCGCGACATTGATTGTGCCGCCATTCAGCTTTACCAGGGCAATCACCGCGGATCCCAAAAAGGAAGCGCCTTTGGCAAATATATCGTAGATGCCGAAATATTCCCCGGCACTGTCCGGCGGGATGATCTTGGAGTAATAGGAACGGGACAGAGATTGGATCGAACCCTGAAAGCATCCCACACCGAAAGCGAGGATGGCAAAATGGATCAGGGTTTGCAGAGTCAGTGCGTACAGACATAGGAAGAAATATCCGCCAATACACAATCCGATCAGCGTAGCGGTATTGTAGCGCCGGGATAACCGTGCGAAGACCAGAGAGCCTCCGAAGGCAACCACCTGGGTCAGCAGGAGAAACACGACCTGACCGACGGTGTCCAGCTGTAGATCCGTACCGATATTGATGCAGTTGTCAATGATGGTTCCGACACCATCGATGTACAGGAAAAATGCCAGAAGGAACAGCAGTACTTTCCGGTCTCCAAACGCGATTTTCTTTAAGGTATTGAAAATCTGCCGGAAGGTATGTTTTATGGAAGTCTCACTGACGTTGGTATAATTTCTCTGATGATAGGATCGCAGCAGCGGTACTGTCACTGCCAGCCACCATAGCGCGGTAACACCAAAACCAATACCCTTGGATAACCAGTTCGGCAGAACCCCTGCCATATCCGGCCCTAACACATAAGCGGCCAAAGCGATGGCAAAAGGGATACAGGAGCCAATATAGCCCCAGGCATAACCGTAGGAAGAAACCTCGTCCATCCGCTCTTCTGTGGTTACGTCTCCCAGCATGGAATCATAGATGGTCAATGAGGCGCTGTAACAGAGCTTGGTCACTACATAAACCGTGAGAAACAGCAGCCAGCCTGTGACCAGACCGTTCATCAGGCAACCGACCGCCCCCAAAGCAACGCTGCCAGAAAACAGCAGCTTTTTCCGATCCTTTCGATCCGCCAGAACCCCGCACACCGGACCGATCACTGCGCCGATAATAGTCACCAGGGCGATGGCCAGAGAATAGTAAGCGGTAGCCTCATCGGAGGTGAGACGCCCCGGACCGATAGCAACCTCCTTGAACCAGATGGGAATCAGAGAACAGGCCAACATAGTAAAGGCGGAGTTTCCTACATCATATAAAACCCAGGACAGTTCCTGCTCGGAAAGCCCGCGAAACACCCGCAGACGGCAAAGCTTCGCTATAATGTGCTTCATAGGGACTTCTCCTTGGGCAGCTGTCCCTCAAAATTATAGTCAAAAATGGGATCCAGGTCTGTTTTTCCGGTAAGGAAGTTCTCAAAGCTATAGATCAGTTTTTCAGCCAGGTGTTCTGCCTGACGGTAGAGGGCATAGAGCTTATCATTGCTGTCCTGACAGAGCGGATTGCCCTCCGGGTTTATGATGAGGCCGTGCATTTCCTGATAATTGCCGGTGAGTCGTAGAATTCCATAGATTATCTTACGCTTGATAGGATTTTTCGCCAGCAGCAGCTTATTCAGAAAAATCATACTGTGCAGTGACTTTCCTATCTGCCGGGGCGTGACACCGGGATAAAAGGGCGCGATAACCGTATTCCACTGGGACTGGGGATGAATGTGATCCGTCAGTACATGGGAGACGGGATCCAGGCCGTCTTGCAGCATGAGCATCCGGTCAAATTCCACTTCAATCTCCGCGTGACTGATACCGCTGCTTTGGATCTTTTCCGCTACATAGGGATGGCAGGTGACATCCAGCGCAAAGTGACACAGTACACCATAGGTGTACGCCTGCGCGGCCTCAGGGGCATGACTTTTCAAAATCACCTGCTTCGCGTTCTGAAAGTAAAAGGCGCCGGATTTTTCATGAAGGCCAAATCCGGTGGCGTTGACGGAATTGCTTTTCAGTGCGCCATAATAAAACAGAATATCCGGTCCATGAAGGCCAATGTTGAAAAGATCCGGATATCGGACCACCAGACTCCCTTCTGTGCCGTGGAGATGGTCCGCTACTTCGCTTCCCAGGCGGTAGTGGGCATATGTTGAGGGCATAGATACTTTCCCCTTTCCTCTGTATATTCAATGAATAGATTCAGTATACTAAGGGAATGTAAAATGTGATGTCCGGGTGATGTTAAATTTACGTTTCTTTTTGGTATTTAGCGTCCTTTTGCGATCTTTCGGTATTCGATCGGCAGTATGCCTGTATTCTTCTTGAATAGTTCCGCAAAACGGCTTGAGGTGGTGTAGCCGATCATCTGCGCGATCTGACCCATTGTGAAATCCGTATCGATCAGCAGATGCTCTGCCTGGCTCATGCGCCGGCCCTGGATATACTCCGTAACGGTACATCCGGTATAGCGTTTGAAGCAGGTCTTGAGCTTGCTCTCACTCATACAGGCAATGCTCGCAAGACGGGAGAGGGGAATATCAAAGGCATAGTGGTCGGCAATATAACTGGTGACATTTCGGAGTCCTTCAATATCTTCCGTGGAAAGCGGGTGGGCGTTTTTGGCTGCCTGCTTTTTCTGATTGTCCACAACAAGAGCAATCGCCTCTGTGACCTTTGCTTCGTAAAAGAGGGCCGCCGCCGCACCTTCTCCGCGGTAGTTTTCGATCTCAAACAGCAGCTTGGACATGGCCGGAAAGTCGGATGCCTGATCGATACTCTGAAACGCGGCGGGCAGATCAAAGTATTCATCCGGATATTGCTTTTTCAGAAACTCTTCGTAATAGGCGGGCAGAATCTCGATGCCCACCGAATGAATAGGGATGCGTTTATGAATCAGCGCGCGGTATCGCTGCTTCCCGCCGACAATGGTCTCAATATCCCCAGCGGAGAGACGGCGGTAAGGATTCAGTTCTTCACCGGAGATGGAGTCATAGCGCTGGATGTTGATGCCTTCAGGAATTTCTACATCCAGACAGAAGTCTTCATGAAAGTAGAAATCATGAATTTTGATGTCAAACAGATCCTGCTTCCCATAGATCCAATAGTAGCCGCCGCCGATAGCCGGCGCGATCTCCCAGCAGCGTCCGGCCGGCTCGAATTTTTCGGGACACGGGATCGGTCGAAAATGATTTTGTTGAAGAAGCGGATCGTAATAATTTGTAAGTATGTTATTGCTCATTTTTATGTCCATGGCTTTTACGTCGGCAAAAGCTTCCTTTCTCTTTGCAACGATCAGACAATGATTTGCAACGAATGGACAAAACAAAGTACAAACCGTTGCGATAAATCGCAGTATTATGTATGATATATGCAGTTAGCAGCCTCTAACTAAAGTATAGCAAAAAGCAAATGGAAAGTCAATCCGTTTGCGGAAAGTAAAGGAGAACATACTATGAATCAACAATCTACTGTTAAAAATGGGCTTACTGTAAAGGATCTGGTTACAATCGGTATATTCAGCGCGCTTTTTCTCGTATTCGCCCTGGTAGGCGGGATCTTTTTCGCGCCGAACCCGGTACTTACCTTCTATATGCCTGTGGGAAGCGCTTTGCTTTGCGGACCGGTATATCTGCTGATGCTTGCCAAGGTGCGGAAGCGCTGGGCGGTTACTATTCTGGGAGCGATCCTGTGCGTCATCTGCGCTATGTTCGCGCCGAATCTGTATTTTCAGTTTGGCCTGGTGGCGGGGATTGGTCTGCTGGCAGTGCTGAACGGAAAATGGCCGTATGCACTGCGGGGCGTTCTCGCTTACATAGGGATTTGTGTGTTTACCGTTTGGAGTATGCGTGTGATGACCGGTACCTGGCGGACCATGTTTGTGGCTTTTCTCGGCCTGGTACATAAAGTGTATGCCTGCGGGATGCTGGCAGGCGTTGTGATCTCTACAACCAAGGTTGGAGAATTTTTATCCGCTATGGCACGGCTGCGCATTCCGAAGAAACTGACGATTCCCATTGCCGTTATGCTTCGTTATCTGCCGACGATTCGTGAAGACTGGCATTACATCAAGGACGCCATGCGACTGCGCGATGTGTCTCCGACCCTGATCGGGTTTTTAAAAGCACCGGCAATGACAGTGAACTGCATTTACGTGCCGCTTCTGACAGCAGCAAGCAAGGCGGCAG
>CAVGBV010000009.1:911-25223 GCA_963627615.1 Alloprevotella sp. | reverse complement strand
GTCACCCGCGGGATAGAAAATCCGAATCCGCGTACCTGTCTTATAAAAATCCGGATGCGGGCGGCGGATTGGGTGGCTATGGCGCTGTTGGCGGCCTATTTGGCAGCGGAACTTGTGTGGAAGGCGGCGGGCATATGATTGAGTTCCAGAACGTATCCTTTTCTTATCCGGATAGTGTGGAGGGCGGACTGAAAGATATCAATCTTACCATTCCGGATGGGCAGTGTGTGCTTCTCTGCGGACGGAGCGGCTGCGGGAAAACAACACTGACTCGGCTTGTCAACGGCCTGATTCCCCAATTCTTTACCGGTGAATTGAGCGGCAGGGTACTCCTTGATGGAGAAAACCTTGCCGATCTGCCCATGTACCGCATCGCGGAGAAAGTGGGCAGTGTATTTCAAAATCCACGTACACAGTTTTTCAATGTGGATACAGACAGCGAGATCGCTTTTGGCATGGAGAACGAAGCAATGCCGCAGGAAAAAATGAAGTGCCGTGTGATGGAAACGGCAGCCGCATTACATATGGAAAAGCTCCTGAACCGCAACATCTTTTCCCTTTCCGGGGGAGAGAAGCAAAAAATCGCGTTTGCCTCTGTATATGCCATGGAGCCGGAGATCTATCTGTTGGATGAACCGTCCTCCAATCTGGATATGACCGCGATCCGCGAACTGCGGGAGCATCTGAAGCTCATTAAGGCACAGGGGAAAACCGTTGTTATCGCGGAGCACCGGCTCTATTATCTGATGGATGTGGCAGACCGCATTCTGTATCTGGAAAATGGTAAGATTGCGGGTGACTTTACACCGGAGCAGTTCCGGGGGATTCTGCCGGAGCAACGGAAGAGGATGGGACTGCGCACCATAAATCTGGCAGAGGAACGGCCAGTCTATAGGGCTGTTTCTAACGCAAAGCCCATACTGGAATTAAAGAATGTGACCTTGTCCTATCAGAAGCAGCCGGTTTTGCGGGAAGTCTCGCTGCAGGCTGCACCGGGTGACGTGATCGCGGTCGTCGGTCACAACGGCGCCGGGAAAACGACATTTTCCCGTGCGCTCTGCGGTCTGCATAAGGAAGCGGCCGGTGTGTATCTATGGAATGGAAAACCGCAAAAGCCGAAGGAGCGCATGAAACGCTCCTACATGGTCATGCAGGACGTGAACTATCAGCTCTTCGCGGAGTGTGTCGAGGCGGAATGTACCTTTGGCATCCGACACCCGGATACAGAACTTGCAGAGAAAACATTGGAAGATCTGGGGCTTGCGTCATTTCGGGAGCGCCATCCCAATACACTTTCCGGCGGACAGAAACAACGGCTGGCAGCCGCCTCTTCCATGGTTTGCGGCAAGGAGCTGCTGGTATTTGATGAACCGACCAGCGGATTGGACTATGATAGTATGGTGCGCCTTGCGGCCCTGATTCATCACCTGTCCGATCAGGGAAAAGTGATTTTTATTGTTACGCATGATTATGAATTTGTCTGCCGCACCTGCACCAGGGTGCTGCATCTGGAGCAGGGCAGAATACAGAATGATAGGTGAGGTCATAAAAATGCAAAAAGAAAAAGGTACATTCGGCTGGGTCTTTACTTTTGCCGGACAGAAAAAATCAGGATATATCGCGAGCATATGCTTTGCAGTCATTGGCGCGGTATTTCAGATTCTGCCGTTTTTTGTGATGGCAGGGGTGATAGAGAAACTACTTGCGGGAAACAGGGACTGGATGGGCTTTCTGGGGGATTGTGCGGTTATGGCGGCTTTCTGGATGCTGCGGGTGCTGTTTCACTCATTGTCCACAGCACAGTCTCATAAGGCAACCTTCGCGGTACTGGGCAATATCCGTAAGCAGGGCCTTACCAGGCTGGCCAGAATGCCGCTGGGCGATGTGCAGGCCAAAGGCTCCGGAGAACTGAAGAATATTCTTGTGGAACGTGTGGACAGCATCGAGCCGACGTTGGCGCATGTCCTTCCGGAGATGAGCAGCAATGCGGTTGTTGTACGGGCGACATTTATCTATCTGCTTATCCTGGACTGGCATATGGCATTGGCTTCACTCATCACATTTCCGCTTGGTATGGTCTTTTTCATGCTGATGATGGCAGGCTATGACAAGAATTACAAGCGTACCGTCGCGGCTACGAGTACACTCAACGATACGGCGGTGGAGTATATCAGCGGGATTGAGGTCATTAAAGTGTTCGGCAAAGCGAAAAGCAGCTATGAAAAGTTCGTGACAGCTGCGAAGGAGTGTGCCCAGAGCTATATCGACTGGATGAACAAGAGCAACTTTTATTTTACTTTTGCCATGAACATCATGCCGGCAACGCTTCTGACGGTTCTGCCTATTGGCGGACTCCTGTTGAAAAACGGCGCGTTGACGCCGGAAAAATTCGTAATGGTTGTCATTTTGTCGATGGGGCTCATCACGCCCATTATCGGCTGTATGAAGTTTACTGATGATCTGGCCAAGGTTGGGACCATCATTGGTCAGGTGACAGATATTCTAACCGCACCGGAGCTGTCCCGTCCGGAAAAGGATGCGCAGACCATCCAGGACAGCACTGTGGAGCTGCACAATGTCCGTTTCGGCTACGGAGAGACGGAAGTTTTGCACGGGATCAATCTGACGCTTCGGGAGGGGACGGTTAACGCTCTTGTTGGGCCCTCCGGCAGTGGTAAGTCTACCATTGCCAAGCTAATCGCTTCCTTTTGGGATGTGGACAGCGGCAGTATCACTGTGGGCGGTGTGGATATCCGCAAAATCTGTACAGAACATTATTATAAGCTTGTGGCTTATGTGTCGCAGGACAACTTCCTGTTCGATACGACCGTGCGGGAGAATATCCGTATGGGCAGGCCCGGCGCAACGGACGCCGAGGTGGAGCAGGCCGCCCGTGACTGCGGCTGTTATGATTTTATCCGGAGCCTGGAAAATGGCTTTGAAACGGTGGTCGGCAACGGCGGCGGGCATTTATCCGGCGGAGAAAGACAGCGTATTTCCATCGCCAGGGCCATGCTTAAAGACGCGCCCATCGTGATTCTGGATGAGGCGACAGCGTATACGGATCCGGAAAATGAAGCGATCCTTCAGGAGAGTGTAGCCAGGCTTGTACGCGGTAAGACGCTCATTGTCATTGCCCATCGGCTCTCTACGATCGTAGATGCCGATCAGATTGTCATTGTGAACGACGGGCATATTGAGGCGGCGGGAACACAGGCAGAACTGCTGCGGACCTGTCCGCTGTACCAAACTCTTTGGAAGGCGCATATTGCGTCCCGTGATCAAGTGGAGGGAGGGGCTGAGCATGATTGAGATATTGAAGAAATTCTTCCATTTCTGCGACGAACGGGAGCGCAGAGAATTCTACCTCTCCATTGTCCTTGGCGTAGAGGCAGCGTTATTTTCGGCATTGAAACTCCCGGCTATCGGCGTCATGCTGGGGGCGATACTGACGGATGGGATCACGACAAAAGCGATTCTGCTTTCTCTGGCAATTATGGTAGTATCCGTTGTTGGTTCATCCCTGCTGAAATACCGAGCCACTGCTTTGCAGACGGATGGAGGCTACTGCACGACGGCCAACAAGCGCGTACAGATTGCCGAGCATCTGCGGTATCTGCCCATGGGTTATTTTAATGAAAACAGTCTCGGCACGATCACCTCCGTTACCACCAACACAATGGATAATCTCTCCGGGGTATCCACCCGTGTAGTTATGCTCGTTACGGAGGGTATCTTTTCTACCGCGGTCATGACGTTGGCTGTCACCTTTTTTGACTGGCGCGTGGGGCTTTGGATCATTGTGGGACTGGTGATCTATTATTATGTCAATCATGCTTTGCGCCAGCGGTCAGAAAAGACCACCAGCAGAAAATTGGAGGGTGACACAGCTGTAGTCGAGAGGGTATTGGAGTTCATCCAAGGAATTGCCGAGGTGAAGTCCTATTCCTTGATTGGAAAATATAACCGCAGATTGGAATCCGCAATTGATGAAAACGCGGCGGCTAACATCGATATGGAGCTGAAGCTCCTGCCGTTTATGTGGGCGCAGAATGCTGTCGCCAAGCTGATTGATGTGGGGGTGGTCGTACTGTCGCTCCTGCTTTATACCAGCGGCTGCATGGAACTGCTGAACTGCGTTATGCTGGCGATCTGTTCCTTTATGCTTACAGAGGGGTTAGAGCAGGCGGGGACACAGTCGAGTCTGCTGCGAGTGGTGGATACCTGTGTGGATCAGGCGAACAAGATTCTGAACCTGCCGGCCATGGATATTTCCGGAGCGGAGCTGAAGCCGGAACAGCATAATCTTCGGACAGAGGATATCTGCTTCTCTTACGGTCAAAAGCCGATCATAGACGGCATTACATTGGATATTCCAGAACGGACAACCACGGCCATCGTCGGGCCCTCCGGCGGAGGCAAGACCACGTTGTGTCATTTGCTGTCACGGTTCTGGGATGTGAATAAAGGAACGGTTAGGCTCGGCGGGCACGATGTCCGGGAATATGATATGGATAGCCTGATGGAGAATTTCAGCTTTGTGTTTCAGAATGTCTATCTGTTTCATGATACGATTGCCAACAACATCCGGTTTGGCCAGCCGGACGCGCCAATGGAGCAGGTAATCTCGGCGGCCAGAAAAGCCCGCTGTCACGACTTTATCATGAAGCTCCCGCAGGGGTATGAAACAGTCATTGGTGAGGCGGGCGGCTCACTGTCCGGCGGCGAACGCCAGAGGCTTTCCATCGCCCGTGCCATGATGAAGGATGCGCCGATCATCATTCTGGATGAGGCGACAGCGAATGTCGATCCGGAGAATGAGAAGGAGCTGATGGAAGCCATCAGCGAACTGACACACGAGAAAACGGTCATTATGATTGCCCATCGCCTGAAGACTGTCCGCCATGCGGATCAGATTCTTGTGGTAGACAAGGGGCGGATTGTTCAACGTGGTACGCACGACGAGCTGATGGAGCAAGAAGGCATATACCGGAGATTTATCAGTGGACGTGAACGGGCCATAGGCTGGAAACTGTAAAAGATAATTATGCGGAAAAACAGCTGCAGACGGATGGAAAGGTCTGCAGCTGTTTATATGAAGAAAAAGATATCCATAGGGGCCTTCATACTATTGACAATTGTATGACTTGAAGTATAATATATAATATACATCAAATAATATATAATATTGCTTTTTGAAAGAAATAACGAATTAGGAGGAATACATATGAATCCATGGATTGCGTGCTGTGGGCTGGACTGTGAAAAATGTAATGCCAGGATCGCGACGGTCACAAAGGATAATGCGCTGCGGGAGAAAACGGCCGCCCTATGGAGCCGGCTCAACGGTGTACCAATTACGCCGGAAATGATCTCTTGTACCGGCTGCCGTATGGATGGCATCAAGACGCCGTTTTGTGATAAGCTCTGTCCGATCCATAATTGTGTTCGTGAAAAGAAGTTAGGAACCTGTGCGGAATGTAAGCTGATGGAGACGTGTCATACGCTGGGACGCATCACTGCAAACAATCCGTCAGCAATGGAGAGTCTGCGTTTGCTCCATGAGAAGGAATGGGGGGATGAGAAATGAAAATTCTTGTTTTTAACGGTAGTCCGAAGAAAGAGAAGAGCGATACCATGCATATCACTCGCGCGTTTCTGGACGGTATGGAGGAAGTTGACAAGCAGGAAATACAGATGGTGGATGTGATTGACCGACACATTGAGTTTTGCCGTGGCTGTTTTACCTGTAAACAGAATGGCGGGCATTGTGTCATGAAGGATGATATGCGGGAGATTTTGGAACAGATATTCGCAAGCGACCTGTTGCTGTTCAGCTATCCGCTCTACAGTTACGGGATGCCTGCTATGCTCAAAAATCTCATTGACCGCACCCTGCCTCTGTCCTCAATGGCAATGACAGAGGTTAATGGACGCTACGTCCATGTTGGTCAGCGGGATTATTCGCATCTGAAATTCCTGATGATCTGCGGTTGCGGGTTCCCCAACAGTAGGAAAAATTTTGAACCTGCTATCCGACAGTTTGAGCTTTTATTTCCTGCTCAGCATACCATTCTGACTGTACCGGAAAGTCCTATGTTCAATGCGCCGGAAGCGGCGGTTGTAACCGTTCCGCGGTTGGAGCTGGTCCGAAAAGCCGGGCGGCAGTACGCAGAGAGTGGTCAAATTGACGAGACGCTGCTGGCGGAGATTGGATCTCCTATGATTCCGGAGGAAACCTACGCAAGAATCGTCAATGGAAGCATATGAGCTGGAGAGGCATTCTGCTTTTATCATTTTGAATCCTTTGATAAAACTTTTTACACTTTTTCACCCTGTGATAAGACTTTTATCACGGGGCTTTTTCTGTTTATTGTAAATCCGGCGGGAATGGGTATAATAAAGGCATAAAAAGAAAAACACAGGAGGTTTTGATTATGTATTATTCAGCTGGAACTTATGAATCCTTTGCTCATCCGGAAAAGCCGGAAGGTGTAGATAAAAAATCCGCTTATATCATCGGTACCGGTTTGGCCGGACTGACGGCTGCCTTTTATTTGGTCCGTGACGGACAGATGAAGGGGGAGCACATCCATCTCCTTGAGAAGCTGGAGCTTGCCGGCGGCAGCTGCGACGGCCGTAAGGATGTTACCAAGGGCTTCTTTATGAGAGGCGGCCGTGAGATGGACAACCATTTCGAGGTCATGTGGGATACCTTCCGTGATGTTCCTTCCATTGAGACTCCCGGTGTATCCGTTCTGGACGAATATTATTGGCTCAACAAGCATGACCCGAATTACTCTCTCTGCCGTGCGACTGTAAAATGCGGAGAGGATGCCCATACAGATAGAAAGTTTGAGCTGGATAAGGAATCTGCGTTGGCGCTTTCCAAGCTGTTCCTGACACCGGAAAAGGACCTGGAGGATAAGAAGATCTCCGATGTTCTGCCCGAATCCTTCTGGAACACAAACTTCTGGCTCTACTGGCAGACGATGTTTGCTTTCCAGCGCTGGTCCAGTGCTCTGGAGATGAAGCGGTATCTTTGCCGATATGTGCATCATATTGATGGCTTGCCGGATTTCAGTGCCCTGCGCTTCACAAAGTATAATCAGTATGAAAGTATGATTCTGCCGCTCGTAAAATACCTGGAGTCCCATGGTGTACGCATTGAGTATGGCATGGATGTGAAGAATGTTATTATTGAGACCGAGGGCGACAAGAAGGTTGCCAAGCAGATCGTCTATGTCAAGGATGGAGAAGAGCAGACAATCGATCTGATTGAGGATGACCTTGTGTTTATCACCAACGGCTGCTGCACCGATACTTCCTGCTATGGCGATCAGAACCATGCGCCTGACCTGTCCGGCGTCAAGAACGGATACGGCGAGTCATGGGATATGTGGAAAGCCATCGCCGCTCAGGCTAAGAACGGCGAGTTCGGTAATCCGGATAAATTCTGTTCTGATGTGAACGCGACCAACTGGATGAGCGCTACGGTGGCAACCTCCAACGAGGAGATCATTCAGTATATCATGAAGATCTGCAAGAGGGATCCTCGTTCCGGCAAGGTAACGACCGGCGGTATCGTCACTGTCAAGGACAGCACGGACAACTGGTATCTCTCCTGGACGATCAACCGTCAGCCGCAGTTCAAGTCTCAGGACAAGAATATGGTACTTGTATGGCTGTATTCCCTCAATACCAACAAGGAAGGCAACTATGTGAAGAAAGCCATGCGGGACTGCACCGGCGAAGAGGTTTGCCGTGAGTGGCTGTATCATATTGGTGTACCGGCAGAGAGAATTGATACACTGGCACACGAAGCCTGCAACACCACGACCTGTTTCATGCCGTATATCAATGCGTTCTTCCAGCCGAGAAAGGAATCCGACCGTCCGAAGGTCGTACCGGACGGCGCTGTGAACTTCGCGTTTATCGGTCAGTTCGCTGAGACTCCTCGGGATACCATCTTCACCACCGAGTATTCTATGCGTACCGGTATGGAATCCGTTTATACACTGCTGAATATTGACCGTGGTGTGCCGGAAGTCTGGGGAAGCAAGTACGATGTACGGGAACTTCTGCGTGCCTGCTACTACGCAATTGACAAAAAGCCGATCAGCGAAGCGCCTCTTTCCTTTGCTGAGAAGGAAATGCTCAAGCTTGCGATTAAGAAGGTCAGAGGAACCGATATTGAGATCCTGCTGAAGGAAAGCGGTCTTATTGAGTAAATGAATTGTTGCGCTCTGTGAAATCTTTCGAAAATAATTCACAAAAAAGGTTGGGAGAAATGAAAGTTTCTCTCAACCTTTTTTACATATTTATACGCATACCAAAATGGTATATAATTACATATTGGTATGTTGGCTCTATTGGTGCATGGATTTTTGGTACACAGAGCGGCAAACCTGATACCCCTGGTGAACAGCAGCGGCATAAATTCAAATGAGACTGGGATTCTATCGACTATGGCAGCCGGTTGTAGCCTGCTCTGGATTTGTGCAGATCCAGGCAGGCGTTTTCTTTGAAAGTAGCTGCATGAAAGAAACAAGGTTATGAAAACAGAAACCAATGCAGTGCATCCCCTGAGACACAAGATATTTACTGTCATCGGTATTATCCTCTGTGTGATCCTGATTCCGATCATCATTATCAATTGTACGCTTATGATGACGTTCTCACACAGGGAAATTTTTTTAGCAGGATGTATATCAAGATGTTTTGGAGCGGTACGGATGATAATGCTATAGCACGACAGGTCTTATCCTATATTCCGGATGACTTTTCAGGAGACCTACTGGATGTTCCGGTTGGAACGGCAGTGTTCACGGAACACAAATGGGCATCTCTAAAAAACGCACATATTACGTGTCTCGATTACAGTACGGATATGCTTGAGCAAGCAGAGAAAAGGTTTAACGGCTACCCGCATATCCAATGTGTTCAGGGTGATGTAGGGAATCTGCCGATGAAAGATGAATCTTTTGATATCGTTGTCAGCATGAATGGTTTCCACGCATTTTCCGATAAGCAAAAAGCGTTCAATGAAACACGGCGTGTTTTGAAAGCAGGCGGTGATTTTATTGCCTGTTTCTATATCAAAGGGAAGTCCAAAAGGACGGACTGGCTTGTGAAAAACATTCTTGCCAGGAAAGGGTGGTTTTCTCCGCCATTTCAGACAGAGGAAGAACTGCGGGGTATTTTGCGGAAAATGTATAGAGAAATGAATATCCATGTTGATGGATCGATGGTATATTTTCACTGCGTTAAGTAACATTGAGACAGGAGAGAGCCAGGCGGATGCCGCTGGTGGAAGATGCGGATTGACAAAAGCAGGATAGCAGGATATAATAAACACATACCCCGTATGGTATGGAGGAGAAGATTATGAAACAATGCATGGATGCGGAAAACCTGCACCGCCGTCTGAAAAAGATCATTGGTCAGGTACAGGCAATCGATCGGATGGTGGATGAGGATGTACCTTGTGAAGATATTCTGTCTCAGATCAACGCGGCCAAGTCAGCATTGAACGGCTGTGGGAAAGTGGTTTTGGAGGGACATATCCAACACTGCGTCCGGGACGGAATTCAGCACGGGGACGCAGATAAGACGATCGAGAGTTTTACAAAAGCGGTAGAGCGTTTTGCGAATATGCAATAAGGTGTATCGAAAAGTCAGTCCCTTGGATTGACTTTTTCTTTTCATCCACTTGACAACCTATACCCCTATATGTATAATATACCTATACCCTATACGGTATAGAAAGGAGACTCGTCATGAAACGAGTTATGGAAAAGCTGGAACATCTGCTGGAACTGGGAGGCATCAAAAAGGACATCGTTCTACTTGTGATCTCCGGTATCGCTGTAGTTTGCAGCCTGCTGCGATGGCAGCCCCTTCCGTTTGATATGGCATGGATCGCGATTGTTCTATGCGGCCTGCCCATCATTTTGGAGGCGGTGATCGGGTTGATTACCGCGTTTGATATCAAGGCGGATGTACTGGTTTCTCTGGCGCTGATTGCGTCCATCTGTATTGGAGAGATATTTGCGGCTGGTGAAGTCGCGTTTATCATGCAGTTGGGAGCGTTGTTGGAGGAATTAACAGTAGCAAGAGCCAGAGCCGGTATTGAAAAGCTGGTTCATCTGACCCCGCAGACGGCGCGGGTATTGCGTGGCGGTAAGGAAGAGATGATCCCGGCGGAGCAGGTCAAGGTCGGAGAGCGGATCCGCGTCCTTCCCGGTGAAAGCATTCCCGTGGACGGTATCATTCTTTCTGGACAGACTTCGATCAATCAGGCGGTGATGACTGGGGAATCCCTGCCGGTCGATAAGACGGTCGGCGATACCGTATCCAGTGGTACGGTCAATCAGTTCGGAGCATTTGAGATGGAGGCATCCAAGGTCGGCGAAGATAGTTCCATCCAGAGGATGATCCGTCTGGTACAGTCGGCGGATGCGGGAAAAGCGAAGATTGTCGGGCTGGCTGATCGTTGGGCGACATGGATTGTAGTGATTGCTTTGAGCGCCGCGGCATTGACCTGGATTCTCACCGGACAGATCATCCGGGCAGTTACCATCCTGGTTGTATTCTGTCCCTGCGCCTTGGTACTGGCGACACCTACGGCGATCATGGCGGCAATCGGCAACGCGACCAAGCATGGATTTCTCGTCCGTGAGGGTGACGCTTTGGAACGCCTTGCAAAGGCCAAGGTGATCGCGTTTGACAAAACGGGTACATTGACCTATGGGACCCCGGAGGTGGTTGCTGTCGGCAGTATCCTGGCGGATTGGAGCCAGGAAGAGATATATCGTCTGACCGCCTCGGCAGAGCAGTTTTCTGAGCATCCTATCGGAAAAGCGATTGTGACAAGCTATAAAAAGAGCGGCGGTGTACCAGATGCTGCCGCGGATTTTCGGATGATTCCCGGAAGAGGCGTATGTGCCGGGATACAAGGCCGAAGCGTTCTGGCGGGGAATCCGAAACTGTTGCAGGAACACGGTGTGAAGGAGGTATCTTCTCCGGAGGCTGAGGCGTATATCCGTCAGGGATGTACGGTCACTTATGTCGCGGTAGACGGTGTATTTGCCGGATTCCTCGCTCTGTCAGATACACTGCGCAATGAGAGCGCGGCAACGATTACAGCGCTATCGGAATTGGGAGTACAGCCTGTACTGCTCACCGGCGATCATGAGAATGCTGCCAAAACGATCGCGGCCAAGTTACATATCCACGAGGTGCGGTCCAATTGTCTGCCGGAGGATAAGCTGAAGTATATTGAGGAATATCAGAATAACGATATGCCGGTATGTATGATCGGCGACGGCGTGAACGATGCCCCAGCTTTGAAAAAGGCGGATATCGGTATTGCTATGGGCGGTGTCGGCAGCGATATAGCCGTGGATGCCGCGGATATTGCTCTGGTAGATGATGAAGTCAAGGAGCTGCCGCATCTTATAGCGCTGTCAAAACGCATGATGACGACGATCAAGCTCAATATGACCTTTTCCATGACGCTGAATTTTGTCGCGATTGCTTTGGCTATCATCGGGACATTGAATCCTGTCGTCGGCGCGCTGGTACATAACGCGGGCTCTGTGCTTGTCATCACCAATTCTGCATTCTTATTAAAATGGAGGAAGAAATAATGCTTACGAAAATCATCGGTCTTATCATTGGAGTTCTCATCTTTGGCGCGGGGATCTATTATCTTGTGAAGGAGAAGAAGGATCCGGAATCCAAAAAGATCTATACGATTGTCAGTATGATCGGGGCGGTCATCACGGTAGTATGTGCTGTACTGCTGATATGCGCCTAAAAGAAGCTGCCATAAGACTCTGGTCCGTACCGATTTTCCATCGGTACGGATTTTTGTTGAAATATACGGTACATTTTGATATACTGTTTCTGTAGCATTCTGGGGATACAGGGAGTAGAGATCAATGGTAATAAGAAAGGCAGCGCAGGAGGATATAGACGCGGTGGAGAGGCTGTATGACGCGATTCATACGGCAGAGGAAAACGGAGAACGGACGATTGGATGGATTCGCGGTATATATCCGGTACGGGCTACCGCGGAAAACGCGCTGAAAAGAGATGACCTTTTTGTGCTGGAAGACGCAGGAGAGATCTGTGGGACAGGCATTATCAATCAGATACAGGTGGAGTCTTATAAGCAGGGCCATTGGGAATACGAGGCGGCGGATAGTCAGGTGTGTGTCCTGCATACACTGATGATCGCTCCGGATAAGGCGGGAAAGGGGTACGGCAGAGCCTTTCTTGCGTATTATGAACAGTATGCCGCGGAGAAAGGGTGTCCGGAGCTTAGAATCGATACCAACGCTAAGAATGCCGCAGCGCGCGCTATGTATAAAAAGCATGGATATAAGGAAATAGGCATTATCCCAACGGATTTTAACGGGATTCCCGGGATAGAACTGGTACTGCTTGAGAAGTATATCGGAGTTAAGAACGCAGAGAAAGGCGGAAACCTATATGGATAACGACGCGAAATTGAGGCCGCTGTATCTTGCCAAGATCCTGTACGAACAGACGGATGAAGAACATTTTCTTACAACCGCGCAGTTAATACAGATTTTGAGGGAAAGGTACGGAATTCAGGCACATCGTCAGACGATCAAAACAGAGATCGCTCTATTGCGGCAATTTGGCCTGGAGATCGAAGAGGTGAAATCCACACAGAATCGTTACAACCTCTATGGCCGGCGTTTTGACGTGCCGGAGCTGAAGCTTTTGATCGATGCCGTTGAGTCCTCCAAGTTTATAACAGCAGGAAAGAGCGAGGAACTGGTGGAGAAGATCAGCTCGCTTTCCAGCCGCCATGTCGCCGCGACTTTGAGAAGAAATGTAAGCTGTGAGGGCAGGATCAAGCAGGACAATGAGGGGATTTATCTGATTATCGATGCCATCAACGAGGCGATCAATACGAATAAACAGATCTCTTTTCAGTATTTTCAATACAATGTGCAGAAGGAAAAGAAGATCAAACGGAACGGAGAACCGTATGTGATCACGCCGCTGCATCTTGTGTGGAATGGAGACTGCTATTATATGGTGGGTGTCTATGATTATAAGCAGCGTCTGGGGAATTTCCGCGTGGACCGCATTGTAAAGCGGCCGACAATCCTGAAGGAGGAGGGCACACCCGCGCCGGAAGGGTTCAGCATTGATGAGTATATCAACACCACCTTCCATATGTTTAACAGCGAACATGAAGAGGTTGAGCTCATCTGTGATAATGACGTCATGGATGCGATCATTGACCGTTTCGGTGAAGAGGTAAGCACCTATGCCAATGATGCGGATTCGTTCAGGGTAGTGGTCAATATCGCGGTAAGCCATGTATTTTACAGCTGGGTATTTGGATTTGGCGGGAAGGTCCGGATTCTGGGGCCTGAGAACGTAAAAGAAAAATATACGGAGATGCTTCTGGCGGCCGTCGCCGGATTGGAGTGAAAAATTGACTATGAACGATCCATGGATTGATTTTGCTATCCGCATTCAGAGTATTGTGCAGGCGGGACTGCAATATGGGAAGGATGTATATGATAGGGAGAGATATACGGAGCTGAGGCAGATCGCGGCGGAAATGATGTCCGCCAGAACAGAGATCCCGGTGGATAAGGTGTATGATCTGTTCTGTAATGAGTCCGGTTATCAGACGCCCAAGGTGGATACACGGGCAGCGGTTTTTATGGACGGGAAAATACTCCTTGTGCAGGAGAACAACGGAAAATGGGCCCTGCCGGGCGGCTGGTGCGATGTGGATCAATCGATCGCGTCCAATACAGAGAAGGAAGTAAAGGAAGAGGCTGGATTGACGGTGACCCCGGAAAAAATCATTGCCGTTCAGGACTGGAGAAAGCACAATGTGACGAATTACGCTTACGGTATAGTCAAAGTATTTGTGCTGTGCCGGTATGAGAGCGGAAGATTTGAGGAGAATATTGAGACGGTCCGAACCCAATGTTTTGCCAGAGCAGAGATTCCTGAGAATCTGGCTGTGGAGAAATGTACAAGAGAACAAATCCTTATGTGCTTCGATTCCTATGAAAACCGGGATCTTCCGACGCTGTTTGACTAGAGGACAGGCAATAAGGGAAAAGTTTCGGGAGAAGATTATGGAACTAAAGAAGTTGGAACAGGATTTTTCAGTATGTAAGGTCGAAGATTATTCGCAAGTGAATTGGGACGCAGAATATCTTTTTATCGGAAAAACGGATGAAGAACGCTCTCTTGTATGCCCGACGGAGGAAGTGCCGAGCAACGTGATTCAGCAAGAGGATGGGTGGCGGGGCTTTCGGATTCAAGGCAATCTGGACTTCTCTCTGGTCGGAATACTGTCTAAGATTTCAGCCATTCTGGCGGATCATGGTATATCTATTTTTGCGCTTTCCACTTACAATACGGATTATCTTCTGGTAAAAAAAGAAAACTATCAGAAAGCAGTGGATCTTCTTGAAGATTTCGGATACACGGTCCTGGACTGACTGGTTCCGGTATCGGAACATATAGGTAGGGGGTGAACAAATGCTGAAACAACTCAAATACTTTCAGTCTGTTGTTCGGCTGAACAGTTTTTCGGAGGCTGCGGAGGAAAATTTTATTTCGCAGTCTGCTATCTCGCAGCAGGTGCAGGCATTGGAACGGGAGCTGGGCTTTCAGCTGTTGGAGCGCAGGAACCGCGCCTTTACGCTGACACCCGCGGGGGAATACTTTTATCAAAAGAGCCTGATTCTGACGGCAGATTATGAACGGATGTGCAGTGAGGCTGCCAAAATCGCCAAGGGCAATCAGGCAAGTCTCAAAATCGGGTATCTGCGCTGTTATACGGGTGGTGAGTTTCAACGGGCCCTGGAGCTGTTTTCGGAAAAACATCCGGATGTGGACGTGGCCGTTACTTACGGAAACCATGAGGAGCTGTACGCTATGCTGCGTTCAGAGCAGGTAGATCTGGTTCTGAACGATCAGCGGCGAGCGTTTTCGGATGAGTATGTGAATCTGCTTCTGACCACGTGTGAAAGCTATGTGGAAGTTTCCGCTCATAGCCCGCTTGCGCAGCTTTCTCGAATCACTCCGTCGGAGTTGAAGAACATTCCCTGCATCCTGGTCGCTTCTGTGGCGCAAAGAGAAATAGAGCAGGAATATTATCAGACTGTCGTTGGGCTTCAGGGAGAATTTTTATATGCAGAAAATATGGAAGAAGCCAGACTGATGGTGATCGGGCGCAAGGGATTTCTTCCGGTGGAAGGCGCGTCAGCCCTGCCCACCATGGGAACCTCGATTGTGCGGATTCCTCTGATGCGGAGTGGAGAGCCGATTCTGCGAAACTACTGTGCTTTCTGGAAAAAGACCAACTCAGGCTATTATGTGGAGGAGTTTGCGGAACTGCTGAAAGCGCAGTTTGCCCAATGAAACGCCTCGTAGGAGACAGAATCGTTTTTGCGGTTCTGTCTTTTTTTATGCTCATATCAGTTTTACTTATTCGAAAGGCTTGAAAGAGAAATTGATTGTAAAAGACGCTTCCGTTACAATATAGACATCAAAGAGATTGGAGGGAGTTCTTATGAAGGTACTTGCCATTAGTTCCAGCCCGCGTAAGTGTGGGAATTCCGATGTGTTGTGTGATGAATTCCTGAAGGGGGCGGCAGAGAGCGGTCATGAAGTGCGCAAAATCCGACTGGCGGAAAAGAAGATCGCTCCATGCGCGGCCTGTTACGGCTGTGCTGAGAGCCATGTGTGTGTCCGAAAGGATGATATGGCGGAGGTATTGAATGCGCTTAAGGAAGCGGATGTGATCGTGCTGGCGTCACCAGTGTATTTCTATTCCGTTTGTGCCCAGATGAAAACTATGATTGACCGCTGTCTTGCTGATTATCAGGCTATCTGTGATAAGACATTCTATTTGATTGTCACGGCGGCGGATCCGCGTCATGACGCCGCGGATGAAACGCTGGCAGATTTCCGGGGATATTTGCGATGTTTGCCGGGCAGCAAAGAGGCTGGTGTGATTTTTGGCACCGGCACTTGGGACAAGGGTGATGTATATCGTCATCCCTCGATGCAACAGGCTTATGAGATGGGAAAGGAGATTTAATATGGCGACTTTGATTGCGTTTTATTCCCGTGCGGGAGAGAATTATTTTGGAGGCGCGCATCGCCGCGTCTCTGTCGGTAATACGGAAAAAGCGGCCCAGATGTTGGCTAAAATCACCGGCGGTGAGATATATAAGATAGAACAGGCAAGGCCCTATTCGGAGGATTATGACACTTGCACTGCCGAGGCAAAAGAGGACTTGCGGGCCAATGCCCGTCCGGCAGTGTTAAACCTGCCGGAGCATCTGGACGCTTACGATGAAATATATCTGGGCTATCCTAATTACTGGGGAACAATGCCTATGGCAGTCTATACGTTCCTTGAAAATTACGATTTTTCCGGTAAGATCATCCATCCTTTCTGTACCCATGAGGGCAGTGGCCTTTCCCGTACGGAGAGGGATATTCAAAAAGCCGCACCGGACGCGGTCGTCACCCAGGGGCTTGCCATTCATGGCAGCAGCGTGGATCATGCGGATGATGCCCTTCGTAAGTGGGTATCATCCGCGAAATAGTGAGGTTACCATGGAATACATTACATTAAGCAATGGCGTCAGAATGCCCCAGTTGGGTTATGGAGTCTATCAGGTGACACAAGAGGAGTGCGTTTTTCTCCCATTATGACCCGGCCATGGTGGAGTGGTTCGCCAGCATGGTGGAGGAGCGTAAGACACAGCACGACAGCGACAAGGAAAGGAAGAATTGGTAATGAAAAATGTGATGTTACTGACGGGTGCCGGGCAGATCGGTATGGCCATCGCCCGACGTATGGGTACAGGAATGAAAATTGTTGTGGGCGACAAGAAAATCGAAAACGCTCAGACTATCGCCAAGATCATGAACGAGGCGGGCTTTGACGTAGTGCCCATGGAGATGGATCTGTCCAGCCGGGAGTCTATCCAGACATTGATTGCCGAGGGACAGAAGTACGGCCCTATTAAAATGCTGGTAAACGCCGCGGGCGTGTCTCCCAGCCAGTCCGGTTGGCGGATGCCTGCCCTGACAACAGAGCAGGACGCCCAGCTCGCCACTACTCCAACGGAAGATTTACTTTCCATTGACTTTTTGCAGCCGGAGAATATCCGGGACACTCTCCATGCCTATCAGTTGGCGAAACGCTGCAATGAAAAGCGGGTCATGGCCCAGGCAGTGGAATGGGGCAAGCGTGGCGCGCGGCTCAACGACATTGCTCCCGGCATCATCGTCACACCCCTGGCCTTGGACGAGTTCAACGGCCCCCGCGGAGACTTTTATAAGAATATGTTTGCCAAGTGTCCCGCAGGCCGCCCCGGTACGGCGGACGAGGTCGCCAATGTGGCGGAACTCCTCATGAGCGACAAGGGCGCTTTCATCAGCGGCTCGACATTCCTCATCGACGGCGGCGCCACAGCCAGCTATTATTACGGCCCATTGAAACCGTAATATGTTTATACAGGTGTTCCGACTCGCTGTCCCTGAATTTCCATGGGTTTATGCCGGGGTGCGTTTGCGATACCGCTGACAGAACCGTCTGCGTGAATCTCGGCAGCGATTGAGACTTCCAGTACGCCGAACGGAAGTTTGGGGGAGGCTTTGAAATGGTAAGTGGAACCGTTTCTGGTGCAATCCTGCAGTGGGACTGTAATTCCCATCAAACGGGCCTCCCCATGGAATTCTGTGTCTGAGTCCATCCATAGGGAAGCCTTGATCTGAATCCATCCCATGGGGGAATGGAGGCGAATGGTATATTGTTCACAGGGAATCGTTTGATTGGACATTATAAAAACCTCTTTTCTTTGTTTAGTTTTGGAAGCAGGGTAAGCGCATTATCTGTGAAAAGTTTCTGCTTTTGAAGGAGACTGATTTTTTCTGTATTTTCCAATGCTTCCGCTTGTCCGATACAGGCGGTGATATCAGTATATGGAGTATCGGAACCGTAGAGCAGGTGGCTGTCATCAACATTGCGAAGCAGCATTTCCAGCTGTTTTTGCTCAGAAAAGCCGGCCATATCGTAGTAGACATGAGCCATATCCTCCATAATATCAGCTCGTCGATCGGGATCGGCAAAGCGCAGCATCAGTGCGAAGCTTTCAAATCGATCCGCCAGAATGGAGAGAAAAGCGCCGCCATGAGGGATGACCCAACGGATGTTAGGATAGCGGGTAAAGGTGTCATTTTGTACCATATTAAGAAAGGTTCGGGTGGTGTCGACAAAATACTCAAACGCGGGAACAGGAATCTCTTCGTTGACTCCTGGGATCATGAGAGCGGGCTGTGTCGGATGCAGGACCGCAAGAGCGCCGCGTTCATCCAATTCAGCCATCAGTTCATCGAAACGGGGATCCCCTAAGTATATACCGCCGTAGTTGGTCATCAGCCCTACGCCGTCAGCATGCAGCTGATCGAGGCAATAGCGGGCTTCGAAGATACTGCTGTGAATATGCGGCAGCGGGAGTGTGGCAAGAAAACCAAGATTGTCCGGCGCACGGGAGACGATCTCAGCACCTTGTTCATTGACTTTTCGCGCCAATTCTCTGCTGCGGAATTTATTGCCGGTGTAGAGGCTGGGAGAAGAGAGGGAGAGCAGAGCGTACGAGATTCCGAGTGCTTTCATGGTTTCCTGCTGCCACGCTTCATCCCATTCCGGCGTGGGAAATCCATCCGGACAATACAGCCCTTCTTCTTCCAGAAAATCATAATAGGCTTTAGGAAGATAGTGCGCCTGAAAATCAATCTTATTTTGAAATTTCATAATCATGTCCTTTCTGCGCCGCTTGGACTCTTGCAATGCGGGCGTGTAATCAGTGTACTGCCACGGCCATAGAGTAGACAAAGGCCATCCCTATAACGATTGTCATAATTATGACATCAATTATAGGGATGACCTACTGGAAAAAGCAGATATTTATGATATACTTAAGACGGTAGGAGGGGATTCTATGGAACACAAGTCCAATGCTGCCTCGGATCAGACAAAACACGCGTTGGCAGCCGCACTAAAAGAACAGATGGTACACAAGCCCATTGATAAGATTGCCATTCATGATCTGACGGACCGCTGCGGGATTCGGCGGCAGAATTTTTATTATCATTTTGAAGATGTCTATGATCTCTTGCGCTGGCTGCTCCAAGAGGAAGCGGTTGTACTCCTGCGGCAGCATGAAGGGACACTTTTATGGCAGGAAGGACTCTTGCAGCTCTTTCATTATATTGAAGAGAATCGGGCCTTTTGTCTTTGCGCATTGCAATCTGTTGGGCGTGAACACCTGAAGCGTTTTTTGGAAGCAGATATCTATGCCATCATTCATTGTACGGTAGAACGGATCGGACGAGAGGTCGGCGCGGTTCAGGCGGGCGTTACAGAAGAAGATATTGCACTGATGACACATATTTATGTGGTTGCGACGGCCGGCGTGATTGAGAGTTGGCTTAGGGGAAATATTGACCGGACGCCGGAGAATATAGTTGCTTTTGTTGACCGCCTGTTGCAGGATCATATCCGCGGCGCCAAGATGCGGTGGAATCATGAGTCTTGCAAATTCACATGATTATGGTACAATAAGGGGTAAGTATGTCTGCCATATGGAGGAGAGAGAATGTATTCGTTTTTACTTGCCCTGATTTATATCGCGTTTATCAGTCTGGGACTGCCTGATTCGCTTCTGGGATCCGCTTGGCCGGTTATGCATATGGAGCTGGGAGTACCTGTGTCTTACATGGGGATTGTTTCCATGACGATCTCCGGCGGGACAATCCTGTCCAGCCTGCTGTCAGATAGGCTCACCAGAAAATTCGGAACGAGGATTGTAACGGTCGTAAGCGTCTTTTCTACAGTAGTCGCTTTGTTTGGATTTTCGTTTGCTACACAGTTCTGGATGCTCATTGCTTTTGCGGTTCCGTATGGATTGGGAGCGGGCGCAATCGACGCGGCTCTCAACAATTATGTCGCGCTCCATTATAAAGCCAAGCATATGAGCTGGCTGCACTGTTTCTGGGGTTTAGGGACGATCGTCAGTCCTTTTATCATGGGGTTTGCCTTGACACGCCTGACTTGGAACTGGGGGTACCGCATCGTTGGGTGTATGCAGCTCGCGATCGCGGTGCTGCTGTTGGTAACACTGCCCGTATGGAAGGTTAACAAGACGGTTGGGGAGAACAATGGAAAGAGTATTGGCCTGACCGGAGCACTGAAAATCAAGGGTGTGCCCTTTTTGTTAGCCGGATTTTTCGCGTACTGCGCGGCAGAGGCGACGACGATGCAGTGGGCAAGTACTTATTTTGTAGAAGTAAAAGGCATTGTCCCGGAGCAGGCGGCCTCTTTTGCGGCACTGTTTTACATAGGAATCACGACCGGAAGGTTTATCAGCGGGTTTATTACGGACAAGCTCGGCGACCGCAAGATGATCCGTATCGGTACAGGCATCCTGATCTGCGGGATTTTGCTGCTGCTCATCCCCGGGGATTCTTATGCGGCGGCAGTTGCGGCCTTTTTGACGATCGGCTGCGGGTGCGCGCCGATCTACCCTTGTATTATTCATTCGACACCTAATAATTTTGGCGCGGAGAATTCCGGCGCGATCATCGGAATTCAGATGGCCAGCGCCTATGTCGGATCAACCTTCATACCGCCGCTCTTTGGACTATTGGGTAACGGGATCGGGTTTGGGATCATGCCCTTTTATCTTCTGGTATTCTTTCTCCTGATGATAACGATGGTTGAGACCACCTTCCGCATCACCGGAGGAAAAGGAAACAAACACTGATTTGTATAAATCTTCCATACAAACTGCTTTAAAGTGATAAAGTATTATCGAATGTGACAAAGTGTAAAAAACTATGAAAACGGAATTGACAAATGAGAATCAGGTGTGTATTATATGGATAATTTCATCAGTTAAATGTAGGGAACAGGACATGACTTCTCCCGGATCACCGCTCACAGAAAGCCGTCGGTTGTGAGAGACGGCAGCAAGGAACGGGTCGGCTATCCCCTGCGAGCAGCTTCGGCAAACGGGTATCACCCAAGTAGCGGAAGACGGAACCCACCGTTAACAGGGCACACCCTCCGGACTTTCGGGCGGTGGCAGAGCGGCTGGTACTGTATACCGGCAAGCAGAGTGGTAACGCGGAAGTAGTGCTGAATCAGGCAATCATACCTTCGTCTTTGCACAAAGAGTTTATAGATTCTTTGTGTGGAGACGAAGTTTTTTATTGCGCCGGATATTTAACTGAGAAAGAAAATCCAACATGAAAAGAAGGAAGCAAACATGAACACTTTGGTAATCGTTTTGATCGCGGTTGTTTTTCTGTTTTCAGCCTATCTGCTCTACGGACGTTGGCTGGCCAAGAAGTGGGGCATTGATCCCAAGGCGAAGACACCGGCCGTCCGTTTGAATGACGGTAAGGATTATGTGCCGACCAAGGGATGGACAGTCTTCAGTCATCAGTTTTCCTCGATTGCAGGCGCAGGGCCTGTTACGGGCGCCATTCAGGCGGCCGCGTTCGGCTGGCTGCCGGTACTGCTGTGGGTACTGCTGGGCGGTGTGTTCTTTGGCGCTGTTACCGATTTCGGCGCTCTGTATGCTTCCGTCAAGAATGACGGTAAGTCCATGGGTATGCTGATTGAAAAGTATATCGGCAAGACGGGACGAAAGCTGTTCCTGCTGTTTAGCTGGCTGTTTACCCTGATTGTTATCGCGGCTTTTGCGGATATGGTGGCCGGAACCTTTAACGCTTATACAGTAGCTGACGGTGTGAGCGCACTGTCCGATGCGGCCAGTGTCAATGGAGCGGCCGGTATGGTATCCATTATGTTCATGGTTTTTGCTGTAGTTTTTGGAATCCTGCAGAAGAAGCTGAACCTCTCCGGCTGGAAGGAAGCGCTGCTGGGCCTTGTGTGCATCGCGGCCTCCTTCGCTGTGGGTATGAGTTGTCCCGTAATTCTGGATAAGGAAGCCTGGAGCTATATCACCTTTATTTATATCTTCTTCGCGGCCGTTCTGCCCATGTGGCTTCTGAAGCAGCCGCGGGATTATATGACCACCTTTATGTTTATCTTCATGATTGCCGGGGCAGTTATCGGACTCCTGGTAGCCCATCCTACCATGAATCTGCCGGTATTCACAGGATTCAACAATGAGAAAATGGGTACACTTTTCCCCATCCTCTTTGTTACGGTAGCCTGCGGTGCCGTATCAGGATTCCATAGTCTGGTCTCTTCCGGTACGTCCTCTAAGACTGTGGAAAACGAAAAGGATATGCTGAAAGTAGGATACGGCGCGATGGTGCTGGAGAGTCTGCTGGCAGTATTGGCGCTGTGTGTGGCAGGAGCGGCAGCGGCTGCGGACGGAACCCCGGCCGCCGGAACTCCCTTCCAGATCTTCAGCCGCGGCGTTGCCGGATTCTTTGAGATGTTCGGCATGCCTGCGTATGCCGCGACGGTATTTATGACGATGTGCGTATCCGCCCTGGCTCTGACCAGTCTGGACGCCGTAGCCCGAATCGGCCGTATGAGTTTTCAGGAGCTGTTCTCCGTGGATGATATGAAAAACGCCAAGCCATGGCGGAAGCTCTTCTGCAATACCTACTTCTCGACTGTAGTGACGTTGGTGTTCGGTTACGTGCTGACCAAGGTCGGCTACTCCAATATCTGGCCGCTGTTTGGCTCTGCGAACCAGCTGCTCAGTGCGCTGGTATTGATTACCCTGTGTGTTTTCCTGAAGGTTACGGGACGCAGCAATAAGATGCTCTTCCCGCCGCTTGTGATCATGCTCTGCGTTACGTTTACGGCGCTGGTTCAGAGGATGATCGCGATGGTGAAGGCCATCAGTGCGGCAGCATCTGTGGGTATCCCAGCCGGAGAGACGACTTGGGGAGCGGTATTTTTCGCGAATGGCCTTCAGCTGATTATTGCGGTGCTGCTTATGGTGCTGGGAGTAACAATTGTGGTTCATTCCCTGAAGAGCTACGCCAAGAGCAAGAAGGGCAGCGAGCAGGCGGTTGTGAAATAAAATGGAATAGAATAGGAGGAAGGGCAGCCCTGATAGTCAGGATGAAACTTAGGGATTCCGTAATCCCGGGAATATTGGCAGAGTCGTGTAATGCGGCTCTGCCGTTTTTTTGCCGTCTGGCTGCTTGATACGATGACTCTCGTTCCTCTCACTTATGTTATATAACCTTATCTTTGACAAAACTCACTTATAGTAATATAATATAAGCGAAATCCAAGACGAGGTGTGAGAACCATGTTTCCTGAACGACTGAAAGATCTTAGAAAAGAAAAAGCATGGCACAGATCGAGCTTGCCACAGCACTTGGCGTATCCAGTGGCACTATTGTCATGTGGGAAACTGGGCAATGCAGGAAGAACACGAAGATGTAATGCGTAAATACTCTCTGCTCGATGATTTCGGACAGAAAACGATAGCTGCCGTTCTACGCGTGGAATTCGCCCGCTGTCAGGAGCAAGGAACGCTGAAAAGCGTATCCGTTTCCGTAAAAGTGAGAGATTTGCCGGATGAAGTGCTTGCTGCGAATACAGTGGAGGGAGAATAATGGATAAGAAGAGAGTCAGTCAGATCAAAGAGCAATTTGACCTTGTGATACATAGCGAACAGGAGGCACATATTGAATTTTGGTACGCGCGTGACCTCATGCCGCTTCTCGGTTATGAACGATGGGAGAACTTTGATAAGGCAATCGGACGCGCTATCGAATCCTGCGAGACCAGTGGAATTGAGGTTTCAGACCATTTTCGTGAGGTCACGAAAATGGTCCGGTTGGGAAGTGGCTCTCATCGGGAAATTAAGGATTACATGCTTACTCGTTACGCATGTTATTTGATTGCCCAGAACGGAGATCCCAAAAAAGAAGAAATTGCTTTTGCACAAAGTTATTTTGCCGTCCAGACTCGAAAGCAGGAACTGATTGAAGAACGTATTTCCCTTATTGAACGCACAGAAGCCAGAGGCAGACTGCGGGAATCCGAAAAACGGCTCTCACAGAACATTTATGAGCGTGGCGTGGATGATGCTGGGTTCGGACGCATTCGCTCAAAGGGGGATCGGGTACTGTTTGGCGGTTACACAACGCAAGAAATGAAGGAGCGACTTGGGGTGAAAGACAACCGCCCACTGGCTGATTTCCTGCCGACGCTCTCCATTGCCGCAAAGAATCTTGCAGCGGAAATGACCAACTACAATGTTGAGGAAAAGG
>CAVGBV010000009.1:0-901 GCA_963627615.1 Alloprevotella sp. | reverse complement strand
GGAAAAGGACCTTCAAGGAGAACAGGCCATTACCGGAGAACATGTGCAAAACAATCGATCCGTGCGGGATATGCTTGGACAGCGAGGCATTCAGCCGGAGAATTTGCCCGCTGCAGAGGACATTAAAAAACTGGAGCGGCGCGTCAAATCGCAGGAAAAGAAACTGGCTGCGCAGTCCGGAAAGCTTCCTTGCGAAAGCGAGGAGGATAAATAATGGCCAACAAACTGGAACTGACATGGAAGCTTTGGAAAGTGTGGTGATATAGGTGGATATAGCACTTTTTTCAGATCATTATACGGTACGTCGCCTGACTACAGAGGAGATTCCGTCGATCTATGCGTTGTGTAAGAGAAATGATCTGTATTACCAGTATTGTCCGCCGCTTGTCACCGAACAGAGCATTATGGAAGATATGCGGGCCCTGCCGTCAGGCAAGGAAATGTGTGACAAGTATTATATTGGATACTATGATGGGGAAGAGATGGTCGCTGTAATGGATCTCATTGCGGCATATCCGGATGAGGAAACCGCGTTTATAGGTTTTTTCATGACGGCGGTACAGGTTCAGAACCTGGGAGTCGGCAGCAGGATGATCCGGGACTTGTGTGATTTCCTGAAAAATATCGGATACGCGAAGATTCGTCTGGGCTGGGTCAAGGGCAATCCGCAGGCGGAGCATTTCTGGCATAAGAATGGTTTTCAGGAGACGGGAACCACATATGATACGGATCTTTATACAGTAATTATAGCGCAGCGGTGTTTATAAATATTAAAAAGAGGAGTCAGCAATATGGAATGGACGACAAAGCGTCTGCACTTTAGGCGTTGGAGGGAGACAGACGCGGAAAAGCTATATGAGTTGGCCAGAGATCCCAAGATCGGTCCGGCTGCCGGGTGGGC
>CAVGBV010000008.1:29745-40508 GCA_963627615.1 Alloprevotella sp. | reverse complement strand
GCAAAGCACAGCGCACAATGGCGACATTGTCGTTGCCTTAATTGATGACAGCGCAACCGTAAAACGCTTTTTCCGCGAAAAGGATTTTATTCGTCTGCAGCCGGAAAATGATTATATGAAGCCGATTTATGTCAAAGACGCTTCTGTCCTCGGCCGAGTGATCGGTGTCTACCGCCGCTTGGAATGAGTCCCGCTCTCTCCTTTGACCGATGAATCCTTATACGACAAATAAGCCATGTCCGACTTTTATAAGTCAGACATGGCTTATTTAATGAATCCCAGTTTTTATAATCCCACTTCGTCGCCCACGACAATCACTGTAATACGTCCTGGATTTTTCATGCCATGGTAAATCACCGTCAGATAGTTACACATCCTCTTTCGGATCTTGCAGTCTTCGCAATAGCCGCTATGCGTACATGGCGTATCATGCCGGATCCGTTTTGCGTTCAGCGGGGCCACTTCCTTGATGCGCGCCATGGCTGCGTTCAGATCTTCAACGACCTTATTAGCTCCGGCGACGATGATCACGCGCTGCGGGCCGAAAATCATAGCAGCAACGCGGTTGCCGGAACAATCCATATTGACCAGTTCTCCCGTCACGGTGATCGCATTGGTACTACATAGGAAATACTCCGCATTTAATGCCTCATGATATTTCTGTACTTCTTCTTCATGATTCGAACATTGATAGCGATCGATCAAACGATAATTGCCATGGCGGAATGTATCGATCACTCCCATCTGATTCAGCGTTACAGAGCCGCCCAAACCAATCAGCGCGCCTTCCGGAACCATATCCAGAACCATCTGGGTCGCTTCTTCCAGATTGTCTACATAATGCGCATCGAACTCTTTTTCCTTCAATGTTTCGGTAATCGACTTGCCGATCGCCTCATAACGCCATTTTTTCAATGGATCATTCATATAAGATTCCTCCCTTTATTTATATTAAAGCCGCCCCTCAGGGCGGCTTTAAGCTCTTTTAAAAGAGATCCAGCTGTTGGTCCTTGGACTCTTCGCGATGGCCCTTAACCAGATTATTGATCTTACTCAGAGGATCCAGCAGAAGACTTACTGACATATCATGATTCAGCGCCGCGATCAGATACGCCATATACTTGGAACAATCTACCTCATAATACCAGGGAGCTTCCATCAGCTTCGGCCTGCGGTATGTCAGATTGGTAGAAAGGACTCCGGACAAAACTCCGTTATCAACGGCGGTCTGGAACTTATCGATACCCTCAGTAAAGAGCGCATAAGTACAACCGGCAAAAATACGGCCCGCACCGCGCTTCCGCAAGTCATAAGCAATATCCAGCATGGATTCACCGGAAGAAATAATATCATCATAGATGAAAATATCCTTGCCGCTGACATCGCCGCCCAGGAACTCATGTGCAACGATCGGGTTGCGTCCGTTCTTGATTACGGAAAAATCACGCCGCTTATAATACATACCCAGTTCCACGCCCAGGACGGAAGCATAATATACATTCCGATCCATCGCGCCGGCATCCGGGCTTACAACCATAAAATTGTCCTTGTCCAGCATAATATCCGGAACATGCTTGAGCAGAGCCTTCAGTGTCTGGTAAGAGGGAATTACATTATCAAAGCCCATCAGGGGAACCGCATTCTGTACACGCGGATCATGCGCGTCGAAGGTAACAACCTCCGATACTCCCATGTTCTGCAGCTCCTGCAAAGCCACTGCGCAATCGAGTGATTCTCTGGCATTTTTACGATGCTGACGTCCGCCGTACAGAATCGGCATGATCACATTGATACGATGCGCCTTACCGCCGATAGCCTGAATCGCACGCTTCAGATCTGCAAAATGCTCGTCCGGAGACATGGGAACCTCGTGTCCAAACATGTTATAACTGCAGTTGTAGTTGCCCGGATCGCAGATGATATAAACGTCCAATCCTCTTACGGAATGGTCCAACACACCCTTGCCGTCCCCACTCTGAAAACGTGGGCACCTTACATTCATCAGGAAGGATTCTGCGCGCTGCTGTGTACCCTCATACTTGGCATACAGCTTCGTCAGATGATCATTCACCTTAGCACTGATCTCCTCTGTTCCCTTCATGACAAGAATACCCAGGGGAGCTACCTGGTTGTGCTCGATCTGATCCGATGTGATATTAAATGACATTTTCTTCCTACCTTTCCAGATCTCTTCTATTGTAGATAAAAATGAGTGCATTGCTGCTACAGCCCCATTATAACATAGGCTTCAGCATATTTCCAGTAATATTTTCACGAAAACCTGAAATTGTGCATCCCCTCTAAAAGAATCAAAAAATATCTCTTGCTTTACATATCTTTTACATATTTTTCTTTCAGTAAGCCATACTGAAATAGAATGGAGGGATAAGCATGGCATTCAGCAAGAAAATTGCAGAAAATGAAGCGGTTCTACAGAAAAAGCTTCCTATTCAAAAAAGCTTTGATATCATTTCCCGGCACATCCTCATCGGCGGTCGGGATGCCCTATATGTTTCCATCGACGGATTAAGCAAAGATGATACTATCCTACGGATTTTTCAGACGATCCAGGGAGCAGAGCCCTGTGAGGACCTCTCCTCCCTACAGCATTTTTTACAGTCCCAGATCGGGTATCTCGAATCGGAAATCACCGACGATTGGGATCTTGCCGTCCGCATGATTCTTTCCGGCGAGCTTCTCCTTCTGATCGACGGATTTGACAGCGGAATTTTACTGGATACAAGAACCTATCCCAGCCGCAGTCCGGAAGAACCCGATCTGGAGAAAGTTACGCGTGGCGCCCGTGATGGTCTGGTCGAGACCATTGTCTTCAATACGGCACTGATCCGCCGCCGGATCCGGGACCCACAGCTGATCTACGAGATCTACACTGTCGGCAACTCTTCCAAGACCGACGTTGTTGTCGGCTATATGGATTCACTGGCCGATCCGGATCTTCTGGATCATCTACGGGATGCTCTGAAAAAGCTCGACACAGACGCGCTCCTGATGGGAGAAAAAACACTGGAGGAACTCCTCATCAAAAAGCGCTGGTACAACCCTTTTCCACAAGCCAAATTTACAGAGCGCCCGGATGTCGCCGCAGCCCATCTTTTGGAAGGACATGTCATCGTTCTGGTAGACAACTCTCCTTCCGCTATGCTTTTTCCCGCGACACTGTTTCATTTCACGCAGCACTCTGAAGATTATTACCAGAATCCTCTGGTCGGAACCTACACCAGGTGGATTCGTTTTATCGCCATGCTTTCCTGTCTCTTTTTCGCGCCTGCCTGGCTCTGTATTGCCCAGACAGACCCGTCGCTCCTTCCGCACTGGCTACTTTTCCTGGTACCGCAGGAAGCAAAAGCATTGCCGCTCTTTGTTCAGCTGCTCCTTATCGAATTGGGGATGGAGATCCTGCGAATGGCGTCTATCCATACGCCCTCCGGCCTCTCCACGGCAATGGGAATCATCGGCGGACTGCTCCTCGGTCAATTTGCGATTGATATCCATATCATGCAGCCGGAAAGCGTTCTGTTTATGGCATTTACCGATCTTGCGACCTATGCTGTTCCAAGTATTGAATTCGGCCTTGCCCTGCGAATCTACCGTGTATTCTTCCTAATCCTTGTCGGAATCGCAGGATGGTGGGGGCTGCTTGCAGGCGTTCTCATCCTCGGCATCGTTCTCTTCACTACGCATTCCTTCAGCGGATTACGCTACACATGGCCCCTCATTCCCTTCGACGGGCGGGCTCTCAGTAATGTCCTGATCCGAAAACCCATCGTAGAAGTAAAAAAAGGAAAGCGGACAAATTTTTATAAACCTGTAAAATAACTCTTTCCAAAGTCCTAAAGATACGGTATAATAATCATAATAACTTAATCATTAGGAGAGGTATGAATATTATGGTTATTCCGCAAAGTACAATCGTTGGTTTTTATATCGCAAGCGCAGCACAGATTCTGCTGCTGGCTGTAGCCTTGTTTGTTCTGCAGAAAAAGCATCCGTTCCGGTTTACTTCTGTTGTCGTGGGCTTTGGCGTATATTTTATCGCTTCTCAGATCCTAACCTCCTTTACCTATCGGCTTCTGCAGATGATTCCCGGATTTTCCGCAGTATTTGAGTCTTCCGATCATGTCCTTTTATATTACCTGCTGCTGGCATTCCTGACTGCTGTATATATGTCCCCGGTCGCCTTCATGACACTCAAGCTGGTGCGCAAGGGAAAATGGAACCTGTATGAAGCTATCGCTTCCGGTATCTCCTACTGGCTCTATACGGCGCTCTATTCCTGTATGACTTATATCAATCAGGCCAAGATCGCGGACATTGCCAATAAAGGAGAGCTGGAGACTCTGGTCACGGAAGAGACCACCATCGATGTTATCAATGATTATGTGAACACCATTCTGAAATCCGCCTCTCTGTCCCAGTGCTTGGCCCAGGTCTTGTATTTTATCACTATGGTACTGATGAGCGTTCTGATCTTTATGCTGCTCTACCATGGCATGAAGCGTCAGAAACCCGTTTATATTCTTTACGGAATCGGCATTCATTTCTCATCGCTCTATATCGCTTATCTTGGTACTATGACACCGATCTGGTCCTATTGCCTGATTCTTCTGGTTCTGGCCGCTGCCTACTGTACCGGAATCTGGTTCTATTTCCGCTGGTATCATCGTCAACAGCAGATTCTGCTGCAGCAGCGCCGCGAATTTAAAGAACGCAAGAATGCTGAGTACCGTGCCAAAATTGCCGCCAAAGAAGAAGCCGCCAAGACTGCTGCCGCTGTTACGGAGCAGGAACCTGCCGACTCTGCTAACGAATAATTTGCTCTCATTCTTTCTCAGTGAAAACGCGGGGCCATTCCAATAAAAACGGAATGGCCCCGCGTCTTCATTTTATTATTTTCACAGACTCCGGTATTGGTTATTCGCCAGCAACCGACAGCTCTTCCGTTAAAATGGAAGGCGCCCCAATTACTGTAAAACCGAAAGGCATCTGGAACTTCAGATCTGCGCCGACGGTCCGGATCTGCTTCAGGAGCGTTAAGAAGTTTCCGGATACCGTAAAGGATGTGATCGCCTCTGCCTTTTTACCTTCCCGGATCCTGTAACCTCCGCACTGAATGGAAAAATCACCGGTAATCGCATTGGTCCCTGCGTGCAGTCCGGTAACACTGGTCACAAGGATACCGTCGCCTGCCTGTTGATAGAGCTCTTCTTGAGAAGCTGTACCGGGAACAATATAAAACGTGTACGGCGCAATATTGACCGGAGAGGCATAGCCTGCCTTACTGGCATTGGCCGTATCCGGCACTCCAGCCTTTTTCGCTGTCTGAAGGTTGTGCAGCAATGTCTTCAGGACACCTTTTTCTACGATAGCCTTGGTCGATGTCGCGACGCCTTCCGCGTCAAAGGAAGCTTTCACAGCACTGTCCTTATAAAAAGGATCATCCATGATGGTGATATTTTCCGCGGCAACGGCCTCTCCCTCTTTTCCGGCCAGCAAAGAGAGTCCTTTTTGCGCATTATCGGCATTAAAGATCGGCACATACGCTCTCAGAACGCTGCCGATAGCCTCTGCGTCAAACACAACCGGATACTTACCGGTCGGTACAAGAACGGCTCCGATCTTACCAACCGCCGACTGCACTGCGTTTTTCGCGATAGCCTCAACATCTGCCTCCTGCAGCGGAGCGACCGCAAAGTCCATAGCACTGAACTGCTCTTCTCCTTCCTTTACAATAGCAAAGCTGGATGCCTGCTGATAGGCATAAGCATTGGAAAGGTGAAGGCCGGCAGAATTGGTCAGTTCAATCCGTCCCTGTACCTGTGCTGCTCCGGCCATTGTGCATGCCTGAACACGCGGCTCTGCCTGAAGCACCGCCTCATACAGCTTCATGGCCGTATCCGCAAGATCGGTGCTGCGCAGAGGCTTAGTCTCTACCGTCTGATACTCCTTGCTCCCCTCAAAGATTTCCGCTTCTCCTTCGGCTCCTATCAAGGACGCATTCTCCATCGCATCCGATACCAGTGCTTCCGTCTGCGCCTCGTCAAACAACTCTGTCGCGGCATATCCCATCTTCCCCTTGTAGATACAACGGAAACAGGCACCGCATTCCTTATCGCTTGCGAAAGAAGAGATCTCATGATTCATAGCCCGGACTGATTGGTCCTCTTGTTCTGAATAATACAGCTCATACTGGGTCAGCCCCGATTTTTCCGCGATCTCTTTCACCTTTAACTGAAATTCTTCGTATGTCATCGTCTTTGCCCTCCTTACCGTCCGCCGACCGTGATCGAAGATACACGAATCAGAGGCTGGCCGACGTTGGTCGGAATACTGCCGCTGGCCGAACCGCACATTCCCTGCGCACTGGCCAGATTCTGACCGACACGATCAATATTCATCAGGATCTCTGAGCCTTTTCCGATCAGACTCGCGCCGCGTACCGGCTCACAGATCTTACCATTACGTACAAGATATCCTTCCACTACCGCAAAATTGAATTCTCCTGTTACAGGATTTACCGATCCGCCGCCCATAGCCTTTGCATAGAGTCCGTATTCCATGGAGGAAATAATCTCCGCGTTATCGTCCGTACCATTGGCAATATAGGTATTGCTCATGCGGGAAGTCGGTTCATAATGATAGTTCTCACGCCGTCCGCAGCCATTCGGCGTCATATTCATACGGCGTCCGCCCAGTCGGTCGATCAGGTAGCTCTTCAGAATACCCTTTTCAATCAGCACATTTTTCTGTGTCGGGCGGCCCTCATCATCGATATTGTTGGATCCCCAAGAATTGGGTTCTGTACCATCGTCAATTGCAGTTACCTTGACATTGGCAATCTGCTGTCCCAGCTTTCCGGAAAACTGGCTGCGGCCCGTCGCGACACTGGTTGCCTCCAAAGAATGTCCGCAAGCCTCATGGAAGATTACTCCGCCGAAACCATTCTCAATAGCAACCATCATCTTTCCTGCGGGGCAATACCCTGCATGGAGCATTGTCACCGCCTGCTCTGCCGCTGTTCTGCCAGCCTGCGCAGGGTCAACTTGCTCAAACATCTCCATTCCCTTGCGGAAACCCGGAGCACAGCTTCCCGTCTGCTTTTCTGTAGCCGTCGACGCGATTGCCGACACCCTTAGTCTCGTCCGAACCTGACGGTCTTCCGTCAATAAGCCTTCACTGTTGGCAATCAGAATGTTTCGATCCACATTCAACAAAGATGCTTCTACCTGAGAAATCTCATTGCTGTATTGTACCGCACCCGTGTGTGCTGCCCGCAGAACGTCAATCTGTTCTTGCTTAGACACGCCGGAGGTCACCCGCTGAATCGCATGAATATCCGGAAAAATCCGTTCCTCCAAACGAATCGATACCTCTTTGCTGCTTTCCCCCAAGACATCCGCCACACTGGAAGCACACCGCATCAAGCCGCTATAACTCATATCCGAAGTTGAGGCATAGACACTGCGCTTTCCGCGCAGTACCCGTATACCAACGCCGGACAGAAAACGATCCGATAACTCATCAACCGCACCGCCTGACAACACAACCAAACCATGTCTGGTATGCTCTGCGAAGACTTCTGCAAAATCCGCGCCGGAAGACATCGCACGCCCCAGCAGTTCACTGAGAGTTTTTTTATCCAGAATCACTGGAATTCCCCCTCTCAAACAAAATTCATTCAAAGTATAGCACTTTCTCCGGAAAAAATCAAGCATTGGAATCATTCAAGGTCTTTACCTTGTATTCTTCTCAATATCAATGGCGTATTTATCCAAAAAAAAAGCACCGGTGAACCGGTGCTAAAAACTTGGAGGAGAAAATAAAATGAAGATACAAACATGAAAAAGTTTTGTTATATATATAGTAACCGATAGTTGTGAACAAAATATGAACGTCAGGTTTTAATTATGTATCAACTTGATACCAATCTCGTTACAATCCTTTTTACCAGGTAACAGCGATATCCAGCTGATACGGATTGCTGTAGGCAAACCAACCGGTATCAACCACGATGCAAGTTCCCAGGGAACTCTCTACCAGGGATCCTCTCGGACGAATATCCAGATTGGCCGCACACATGATGTAGTCGCCAAGCATCTTACATCCGTCGGCACGAACCCAGTATTCTCCTGTGTAACCCATGCTCCGCATGATGTCGATAACTCCGGACATATCCAGGTTATAATAGGATTCCTTACCGCTCGGACCATATACTACTCCGATATACGGGTTCAAAACCGTACCGTCCCAACTGCCGGAACCGGAATTGGAGCTCTCTTGTCTGGATGTAGTCTGCACAGTGTGCGCTGCTCTGGCAGCCGCTTCCTGCTCCGCCTGAATCCTGGCGGCTTCCGCCTGTCTCTCCGCTTCTTCTCTGGCGGCTGCCGCTTTCGCTGCTTCTTCCAATTTTCGCTCAAAAGCAGCCTTCGCACGGATACTCTGTGCTTCATCCGTAGTCAATGTCTCGTAGAACGCATCGTCAACCTCTTCTATCATAGGGATTTCGATCTGTTCTTCCTTGACAGAAGCAAGCTTCCTTGCTTCCTTTTCTTCTTCCGCTCTCTCCATCTTATAGGACTCCTGAAGAATTCCTGAGAGATTTGTTACATGTATATTCATGCTTTTCAAAATCGCCTGGCTAGAAACAAACGAATCGAGAACAGCGGAGGAAGTAACTGCAATGGGCTGTACGGCTTCCTGAGCGTATCCGCGCACCGGCAGTGTCGTCATATCCGCAGCCATTACAGCGGCCAATGTTATCGAGAATAATCGTTTTCCTTTCAAAACTACAACTCCAATCTTTTCAAATTTTAATTGACTATGATATTATATTACACTCATGTGAAAAAATCAATAGTAATTTGTAATACTTTTGAAATATTTAACAAACGTTTGAAATAATCCATTTTTTCATAGTTATTTTCAGCAATATCTTCCAATATCGTCAAAAAAAATGCAAACTTGACTTGCAAATTTTTTTCTCCTATAGTATAATACAAACTGGGTGACGTTGTATTAACCGCTGCCCAGAGATTATAAGGAAACAGGAGGAATTACAAATGGATGCTAAGGAATTAGCAAAATGCGGAATTGTGAATCCGAAAGCCGTTTATCATAACCTGAGCCCGGCTAAGCTGGTCGAAGAGGCACTGAAAAACGGAGAGGGTATTTTAACAGATAAGGGTGCTCTTGCGGTTACCACCGGCAAATATACCGGCCGCTCTCCTAAGGATAAGTTCATTGTTGACACTCCGGCTGTACACGATGTTGTTGCTTGGGGCAATGTCAATGTTCCTATGGAAAAGGAAAAGTTCGATGCGATCAAGGCTAAGATGCAGGCATATCTGCAGAATAAGGTGCTTTATGTATTTGATGGTTTTGCAGGCGCTGACCCCAAGTACACCAGAAAGTTCCGTGTAATCAATGAGTTCGCTTGCCAGAACCTGTTTATTCATCAGCTGCTGATCCGTCCGACCGAGGAGCAGCTGGCTGCTTTCGGTGATCCGGACTTCACGATCATCGCTGCACCTGGTTTCAAGTGCGTACCTGAGGTAGACGGTACTCATTCTGAGGCTGCTATTCTGGTTAACTATGAGGAGAAGCTAGTTCTGATTGCCGGTACACAGTATTCCGGAGAGATCAAGAAGTCTGTATTCTCTGTTATGAACTACCTGATGCCCACACAGGAGAATGTACTGCCCATGCACTGCTCCGCTAACATGGATCCTGAGACCCATGAGACCGCAGTATTCTTCGGTCTGTCCGGTACCGGTAAGACGACTCTGTCTGCTGACCCGAACCGTAAGCTGATCGGTGATGACGAGCATGGTTGGTCTGCTGACGGCGTATTTAACTTCGAGGGCGGCTGCTATGCTAAGACCATCAATCTGAAGGCTGAGAATGAGCCTGAGATCTATGGCGCAATCCGTTTCGGTTCTGAGCTTGAGAACGTTATCGTGGATCCGGAGACCCGTGTTGCTGATTATGATGACGGCAGCCTGACCGAGAATACCCGTGTAGGCTATCCGATCGAGTATATCGACAATGCCGCAATCCCGGGCGTAGGCGGAATCCCGAAAGTTGTTATCTTCCTGACAGCGGATGCTTTCGGCGTACTGCCTCCGATCTCCAGACTGGACGAGAACGCTGCTATGTATCATTTTGTTACCGGCTTCACCTCTAAGCTGGCTGGTACCGAGCGTGGTGTAACCGAGCCTCAGCCGACCTTCTCTACTCTGTTCGGCGAGCCCTTTATGCCGATGGATCCTTCCGTATATGCCGGAATGCTGGGTGAGAGAATCGAAAAGTATGGCACCAAGGTATATCTGGTAAATACCGGTTGGGCAGGCGGCAGCGCAGCTTCCGGCGCAAAGCGTATGAAGCTGGCTTATACCCGCGCTATGGTTACGGCTGCTCTGAATGGTTCCTTCGATACCATCGAGTTCAAGCATCATGATGTATTCAATGTTGATTATCCTGTAAGCTGCCCTGGCGTACCGGATGAGATGCTGGATGCTCGTGGTCTTTGGGCTGATAAGGCTGCTTATGATGAGCAGGCTAACAAGCTGGCTAAGATGTTCGAGGACAACTTCTCCAAGAAGTACCCGAACATGCCCAAGAACATCGCTGAGGCTGGTCCGAAGGCAAAGTAATTTCACTTCTGACTTTATAAATCCGGCGGAGATTTTCTCTGCCGGATTTTTTTTATACAATCCACCTTGCCAAAACAACACTGGCAGCAATCC
>CAVGBV010000008.1:25096-29735 GCA_963627615.1 Alloprevotella sp. | reverse complement strand
GATTAGCCAGAATGGCCCCTGGCAAAGTGTACCTTGTTCTCTCCACTTTTGCCGCTGAAAAATATACGGACATGGTATAGAGGATCGTTTCTGTAGAACCGATCATAATCGAGGTCATCACTCCCTCCAGAGAATCCGGCCCAAAATCCTTAAACAGCTGCAATACCAGTCCGGTTGACGCAGATGAAGAGATAAATTTGGTCAACGCGATGGGAATGAGCGGGGATGGTACATACAGGAGACTCCCCACCGGCTCCAACAGTTCGGTTAGAATTGTAAGTGCACCTGAAGATTGGAAGATTCCTACCGCCACAACCAGGCTCAGAAAGATCGGAAAGATCTTCCATACAACACGGATTCCTTTGATCGCGCCCCGGAAAAAGCTTTCCAATACATTGATTCTCTGTAATAAACCATAGGTGATAATTCCGGCAAAAATCAATGGAATCAAGAGGTCGGAAAGCATGATGATCCATTTCATTGATGTGCCCTCTTCTCCATCAGTTTTGCCGCGACAACCCCGGTCAGGGTTGATATCGTTGTCGCGAGGAGTGCCGGAGCCACAATCATTGAAGGGGATACCGAGCCGTATTGACTGCGGTACGCAATCATATTGATAGGAATGAGCTGGAGGGACGACATATTGACAATCATAAACGTACACATGGCATTGCTGGCCGTCTTACTATGTCCATTGAGCTCCGCCAGGCTTTCCATCGCCATAAGCCCCGGAGGCGTTGCCGCCCAGCCAAGTCCGAACAGATTGGCAACAAAATTCGCGCTGATCTGCTTTCCTGCCGGGTGTCCTTCCGGTATTTCCGGGAAAAGATATCTTAACATCGGCTGCATCTTATCTCCCAATTTTTTCATCAACCCAGAATCCTCTGCAATCTCCATTAGTCCCGTCCACAAAGCTACGACTCCAACCAGAGTCAATATGATAGAAACCGCTTCCTGTGAAGATGCAATCAGCTGCGTACTGAGCAGTCCCATATTTCCGGTAAACGCAGCCGTCACAATGGCCATCAGAATCATCCCGGCCCATATTTTATTCAGCATATCATAGCATCTCCCTTCCCTCCTCCAGATATTTTCATCTATATGCCGGCAAAGGAATAAAATAGCAATTATTTCAAAAAACACCTTGTATATTTCTTCCATCTATGCTATAATTACAACATAAGATTTGTACAAGATGCCCATGAAAGGATGATAGTTATGGCAGATACAATCCTCGCGGAGGCGAACCGCTGTTTGAATTGCAAAAAACCGCGATGCAGTGAAGGCTGCCCCGTGCATACTCCCATCCCTAAAGCGATCTCTATGCTGAAGGCCGGTGAAATTAAAAAGGCTGGAAAGCTTCTGTTTGCGAACAATCCTCTATCCCTGGTATGCGCTTACGTATGTCCTCATGAACAGCAATGTGAAGGTCATTGTGTACTGGGAATCAAGGGGGAGCCTGTACATTTCAGCAAAATCGAGCGTTACATTTCCAATTTGTATTTGGATGCGCTTGTTCCTCCACCGCGTATTATCGACCCCTGCAGACGAGTGGCTATTATCGGTTCCGGTCCGGCCGGAATCACTATTGCTGTTATCCTGGCAAAACGGGGATATAATATCACTATTTTTGAGAATCATGACAAAATCGGCGGTGTATTGCAATATGGTATTCCCGGTTTTCGCCTGCCCAAGGATATCCTGGAGCGTCTGCATCACAAACTGATCAGTATGGGAATCAAGATCCGTCCCAATATTCTTGTCGGTACGACCATTACGATTGACGATCTGTTCCAGGATGGATACAAAGCCGTATTTATCGGAACAGGCGTATGGCGGCCGCAGTCTTTGCCTATCAAGGGACAGACTCTGGGGAATGTACATTTCGCCATCGATTATCTGAAGAATCCTTCTTCTTTCCATTTAGGGAAAAAGATATGCATTGTCGGTGCCGGCAATGTTGCTATTGATGCCGCCCGTAGTGCGGTTCGGCAGAATGTCTGGGATGTCACCATCCTCTACCGTGGCTCGCCGGATGATATGACGGCTCTGCCAAGTGAGGTTGAGCTTGCGAAGATCGACGGTGTGCATTTTGAATTCCACAAGGTTCCTTATGAGATTACTGAGCACTCCGTGAAATATCGTTCCACACAATGGGATGAAGAAAAGGGCTGGGTCGAAGTTCCCAATACAGAAGCAGAGTTTTTCTGTGACAGCGTAATCGTAGCCATCGGTCAGGGCCCACGGCATTTGATCGTTAACAGTACCAGCGGCATCAATGTTACGAGCCGCGGACTTGTAGAAACACAGAGTGACGGCAGCACGACCCGTCCCGGCGTATTCTCCTCCGGAGATGTCGTAAGCGGTGCAAAAACAGTCGTGCAGGCTGTACGCCAATCCAAAATCGTTGCGGACGCGATTGATGAATATGTCAGTGCCTATGTGTCCGGTGAACGCGCGAGAAAGGGAGAGACAGATCCCCTGGAAGGCGTAGAACAGCCATCTGATCCTGAATAATCTTATATTTGTATATCTCCTCTTTTCTTACTTTCTTTTATTTTTTCTCTTTGCCTGATTTCATATCAGGCTCTTTTTTTACTCAAAAAACTTGCAAGCCTTATAAAACCGTGCTATAATGAACTTTGTGAGATTTGGAGAAAGGGGGATTCCCATGATAATATTAAAAGTCACCAATATCAAGGCTTTTATGAACCGGCTGCTTCTACAGCCTGTCTTTGATGATTGGGAGTTTCAGGGAGCGGAAATCGCGGCACTGACACAATATTCGGTTGCCGGAACCATCAACCCCCGGTATCTGACAGATGAAGAAAAAAAGACACGGACCAATATGGCCTTGCGTTTTGGCGAAGTCCGCCCGATACTGGCTTCTATTGTCCGGGCCGGTCATACTCCTACCACGATGAAACTGGTTCTTGCCTGTCCTTCGGACCTTCTAGAGGGACATGTATCGATTGGCGCCCAGTCCTACCTGATGACCATCCATTTTCAAGACGGGATACTTAAGCTGACCGGCGGCATCTCCATGCGTACCTTTTCCATGGATCGCACGGATGCGCAGTTCTGGGATGACCATTTTCCCAAAGTACTCTCAAAATTACAAATCGAATATGAAATATAGGAGGCAGATTGATTATGCAGGAAAAAGGAAATCTTTCAATTCATAGTGAAAATCTATTTCCGATCATTAAAAAATGGCTTTATTCCGACCAGGATATCTTTATTCGTGAGCTGGTTTCCAACGGTGTAGACGCGATCTCCAAGCTGAAGAAACTGGTCTCCATGGGAGAGGCCTCTGTCGCGGAGGATGAGGAATATTCTGTTCATGTTACCATCGATGCCGAAGGCAAGACCATCACCATCTCCGACAACGGTATTGGTATGACAGACGAGGAAGTCCGCAAGTATATCAACCAGATCGCGTTCTCCGGCGCGGCAGAATTTCTGGAAAAGTACAAAGATGCTTCAGAGGATCCGATTATCGGCCACTTTGGCCTGGGATTCTATTCCGCCTTTATGGTTGCCGAACTGGTAGAGATTCATACTCTCTCTTACCGTGAGGGTGCTGAGGCTGTACTGTGGAGCTGTGACGGAGGTTCTACTTATGAAATGAATGCCGGTACCAGAACATCCCGTGGTACAGATATCATCCTTCATGTCAACGAGGACGGCAGCAAGTATCTGAATACCTGGGAGCTGCGAAGCATTCTGAACAAGTACTGTTCCTTTATGCCGGTCCCGATCTATCTCTCCAATCCTGCCGAAGAAGCAAAGGCTGAGGAGGAAGCCGCGAAACAGCGAAAAGAAGGCGATCCGGTTCCCGAAAAGAAGACTCCTTCTCCGATCAACGATATTCATCCCTTATGGACCAAAACTCCCAAGGACGGTACCGATGAAGAGTACAAGGAATTCTATCATAAGGTGTTTACAGACTATAAGGAGCCGCTGTTCTGGATTCATCTGAACATGGATTATCCCTTCCATCTCCAGGGGATTCTCTACTTCCCCAAGCTTGGAAACGAATTTGAGTCTTCTGAAGGCCAGGTCAAGCTCTATTGCAATCAGGTTTTTGTTGCAGACAACGTCAAGGAGGTCATTCCGGAGTTTTTGCTTCTCCTGAAGGGCGTGATCGATTGTCCGGACATTCCTCTGAACGTATCCCGAAGCTTTTTGCAGAATGACGGATATGTCCGTAAGATTTCGGATTATATCACTCGAAAGGTAGCCGACAAACTGAAGTCTCTCTTCACTTCTCAGCGTGAGGATTACGAAAAATACTGGAGTGATATCCATCCATTTATCAAATACGGATGCCTGAGAAATGACAAATTCTTAGAACGGGTCAACGGCTGTGTCATCTATAAATCCGCTGTATCCGGGAAGTATGTAACTCTGGAGGAATACCTGGAAGCTGCTAAGGAAACGCATGAGAACAAGGTCTTCTATACGACGGATCCGCGTCAGCAGGCTCAGTATATCGCTGCTCTCTCCGGTCAGAATATCGACGTTGTCGTATTGGATACAACCATCGATGCTCCCTTTATTTCTCAGGTAGAATCTAAAAAGGAAGGCGTAAAGTTCTTCCGTGTAGATGCCAATCTGTCTGAAGCGCTGAAGGATG
>CAVGBV010000008.1:21312-25023 GCA_963627615.1 Alloprevotella sp. | reverse complement strand
TCCGTCTGGAATCCCTGAAGGATGCTAAGGTAGCCGCTATGATTGAACAAACGGAGGAAAGCCGCCGGATGCAGGATATGATGCGGATGTATGGCGCGCTCGGCATGGGCGCTATGCCTGCGGACGAAACTCTGGTGCTGAACGCGGCCAATCCTACCGTCAAAAAGCTTCTTGCTTCCGAAGACGCGGAGAAGGCTTCTACCATTGCCATACAGCTTTATGACCTTGCCCGTCTCTCCAGCCGTCCGTTGGAGGCTTCTGAACTGACCGCCTTTATCGAACGCAGTCAGGAATTGATGCAGGATCTGCTGTAATTAAACTACTATACAGGATTAGGAGACCATTATGAAAAAGATCATTTTAACGGGAGACCGTCCTACCGGACGCCTCCATGTAGGACATTATGTCGGATCACTGAAGCGTCGGGTAGAGCTGCAAAATTCCGGTCAATACGATCAGATCTTTATCATGATCGCGGACGCGCAGGCTTTGACGGATAACGCGGAGCACCCGGAAAAGGTACGCCAGAACATCATTGAAGTTGCATTGGATTATCTCTCCTGCGGACTGGATCCCAACCGCTCTACTCTCTTTATTCAGTCCCAGATTCCGGAACTGACGGAGCTCTCCTTTTACTATATGAATCTTGTCACGGTTTCCCGCCTGCAGCGCAATCCCACCGTTAAATCAGAGATCCAGATGCGGAATTTTGAAGCCAGTATTCCTGTTGGATTCTTTACCTATCCCATCAGTCAGGCTGCGGATATTACCGCGTTCAAAGCCACGACCGTACCTGTCGGCGAGGATCAGCTTCCGATGTTGGAGCAGACGCGTGAGATTGTCCGGAAATTCAATTCTGTCTATGGCGATACTTTGGTAGAGCCGGATGTTCTGCTGCCGGATAATAAGGCTTGCCTGCGTCTTCCCGGAATTGACGGCAAGGCCAAAATGAGCAAGTCTCTCGGCAACTGTATTTATCTGTCTGATACCGAAGAGGAAGTACGTCAGAAGATCATGTCCATGTTTACCGATCCAAATCACCTAAAGGTATCGGATCCGGGCCAGGTCGAGGGAAATCCTGTCTTTATCTATCTGGATGCTTTCTGCCGCGACGAACACTTTGCGGAGTTCTGTCCGGACTATCAGAATCTGGATGAGATGAAGGCCCATTACAGCCGTGGCGGTCTGGGCGATGTTAAGGTGAAGAAGTTCCTGAACAATGTCATTCAGTCGGAACTCGCTCCCATCCGTGCACGCCGCAAGGAATTTGAAAAGGATATTCCCGCTGTCTATGATATTCTGCGCCGCGGCAGTCTTGCTGCCCGCGAGGTCGCTGCTCGGACGTTGGATGAAGTACGCGCTGCCATGAAGATCAACTACTTTGATGATTTGGAACTGATCCGTTCTCAAAGCGAAAAGTTCCGTCAGCAGTAAATAGGATTGAATCTACTAAAAAAGGCTATACCGGAAATCTCCGGTATAGCCTTTTTGTTATGTTCTTTGATTGCTTTTACTTGGAAGCTGTAACAGATGTAATATGGGGATTTACGCCCTCATACCAGTACAGGAAGCCTTCCATATCGATAACGTCGCCGATCTTCAGTTCCTTGACTGCCTTATATACGTCTGTCGTATTGTCGCACAGATAGGACTCTACCGTAAAGGTATAGGTCTGTCCATTCAGAGATACGTTGAAATACAGATCATTGCCATCCTCACCGGAACCATCCCAGTTGTACAGGAACGCTACTTCGTTGCCATTGGCATCCTTGCTGGCCTCAACCGTCATTCCCTTGAAGGATACAAACTGATTCTGATGATCGATCAGCTCATCCTTACCCAGAAGCGCTGTTACGTCCGTTACCGGAGCAACATAATTTCCGTCTTCCAGCTCAAAAGTCGCATCGATGATCTCAACTTCACCGGACCATTCAGACTTATATCCCGTTACCTTGATCTTGGTACCCGGTGTAAGCTTGGCATAATCCGCCTCGGAACAAGCCATGTTATATAAGAAATACGCACCGTCATGATCCTGTGTATATACGGTTGCCTTGTCCTCCCACCAGGACTGCTTTGCCTGAACATAGGTCTCAACCACGACCTGAGAGTCCAGCGGAGCTGCCATATACTCAGCATACGTCATAACGCCTTCCGACTTGACATCTTCCTTGTCAGACACATTGCTGCCCTGCTCAGACGCACAGCCGAACGCTGTCAAAGCCATGGAAAGCGCCAGCAGCATAACCAACATTTTTTTCATTTTCATTTTCCCCTTTGAAAAAGTTTTTTATCCCGATAGCTTATATCAGGGCTAAACAGTTTTTATTATAAACCATACCTCAAATAAGTCAAGTCTTATTTCTTTTATTTTCTCTTTTTTTCTGCCATATCACATAGGTGATGATCCCTATCCATACAATTCCGAGTCCGGACAGCAGCAGCACCGCTTCTGCCGGAAGCGGTCCCAGATCTTCCCGCACCGCAACTGTACCACTCTGCTCTCCCAAATGATAGAGTGCCGTTACATCCTCAAAGAGCTTGTCCATGTAGGCTGCATCTACCGTTTCACCGCGTCTGGTCGACTTGGTTACATTCTCTATCAACTGTCCAGCGGCATCCCGAAGCGATGCCGATCCATTGAATACCGGTGTAACAAATGTATTCTCTGTGTTCTCCAACAGGAGCTTGGAAGCCTCCAGCTTGACAGCATAATGCTCTGCTGTATCCTCTCCTTCCGCCGCGAGATAGGATTGATACTCCTCGGTCTGCCTGGCCTTTGCGGTTACCGGCACATAGCCTTCGGTCTGCGCATAGGCGATCTGCACATCATCTGTCAGAAGATACTGTGCGAATAACCAGGATGCCAGAACTTCCTGCGAATCTTTTTTATTAAAGATGCAGACCGACGGTCCCTGAGAGATCATCTGCGGATGTTCCGGATCATACTGCGGAATCAGCCGGACCGCGGTCTCAAACTCCACCAGCGCGTCTTCACTGATATCTGACAGCGGTGCATCCGTCCCCATCCAGGTGGATCCTGCCGTAGAATCGATGGCAAAAACACACTGACCAGCATTCAGGAAATTGGCCGGATAACTGGAGATCTTGAAGGTGGAAAAGGCTCCTGTTGCCGCGTGTTCCGCCACCGTATACAGGATTTCTCTGGTTGTATCATTGAATAACAAAATCTCGCCATCCTGCGAAGAATAGCCTGCTGAACGCTGCCGCAGGGACTGTATCATCATATTATCCGTCGATTTATAGATAAACGGAATCATTACCATCTGACCATTCAATTTATAGCTTCCATCCGGGTTCTTAGCCATCGCAGCCTCAGAGACCTCCCAGATGAAATCCCACGTCAGCACCTCCGGCAGCGTATATCCTAATGCCTCTACATAGGTCTGGTTGATATAACATACCTCTGTAGAACGCATATAAGGAAGCGCATAATATTCTCCATCGATTTTACATTCTTCCAGGAACTTCGCGATTACTTCCTCCCTGGTCGGCGAATCAAAGCGCAGCGCTTCTCCTCCCAATCCGTATTGCGGATCATCCATGAGATCATCCAGTGGTACAACCGTATTGGCCCCTGTAAGATAGGTCGCGATGTGGTCCGGATAAGTAATACATACATTGGGAGTCGTATTGGTGGCAATATTGGTAATTACATCATTATAAATTCTGCTGTAATCCGTATAGAGC
>CAVGBV010000008.1:20689-21302 GCA_963627615.1 Alloprevotella sp. | reverse complement strand
GTATATATCCGTCTGGGCCTTATTGGTATCGTTTTTAGCCCAGAACGTAATCTCAATCTCTCTGGAGGTATCCGCCGCTTCCGGCATGGCAAACGGCTCCAATCCTCTGGTTCCATGACATCCCATGACGAAAATCAGGAGCAGCGGGAGCCATATCCATCGTTTCGATGACCTCATCCCTTGGTCCCTCCTCTGGAAACTCCAGCCATAATCTTTTTTCTGAAAATCAGGAACAACAGAATCAGCGGTACTGAGATGACAACCACGGCTGCCATCATTGCCGGAATATTCTCCCGTCCGAACCCATTTTCCCGAATCTCCTGTATTCCGTTGGAGACCAGATAATATTTCTCATTATCCGTAATCAGGCGCGGCCATACATAAGAGTTCCAACACTCGATCACCTTGAGAATGATAATGGTAATGATCGTCGGGCGGCAGATCGGAATCAGAACCTTAAACAGATACTTCAGATCCGATGTCGCATCTACCTTGGCGGCATAATACAGCTCATTGGGCACCTGTTCAAAGTTTTCTTTTAAGAGATAGATATAAAAAACCGATGTAACCGATGGCAGAATCAGTCCTAAAAACGTGTTGCGCAAATCCAGAT
>CAVGBV010000008.1:18163-20601 GCA_963627615.1 Alloprevotella sp. | reverse complement strand
TTGGTAATGACAACCAATTCGTTTGGAATCATCATCAGGGATAGAAATAATGTAAAAAGCACGTTTTTCCCTCGGAACTCCAGTCTCGCAAACGCGAACGCAGCCAACGTAATGACAAAAATCATCAGTGCGGTCGTGGTCACTGTAAAGATCAGTGTATTCAGAAGATACTGCCCCAACGGCACCTGTGTAAAGGCATCCGCGTAATTTTGCAAAGTAGGAGACAATGTATATAATGCCGGAATATACTCCGCATTATAGGCTCCATAACTCTTCAATGATGTCAGTACCATCCAATAAAAAGGGAACAGGACAAGGATTCCCCACAATGTAAGCAGGATATAGAGCACAGTCCTGGAGATTCTCTTACGCCTCTGAGCCTTGCGTTCCAGCAATTGATAGTCCATAAAGCTCCCTCCTCAGTGGTAAACCTTTTTCCTGCTGACCAAAAGGTTAATACAGGTAATCGTAAGAACAATCGCAAATAGCAGAATCGCCGCTGCGGAAGCATACGACGGATATCCGCCGCTGTCTCCATAGAGCATGTCATAGACATACCCGACAATGGTATTCATACCGGCCGCATTCAGGTTAGTTCCAAACAGAGCGACCGCATCGCTGTATGCCTTGAACGCACCGATAAATCCCGTAATCACAAGATAAAAGATCATAGGGGAGATCATTGGCATCGTAATTCGTGTAAAAGACCTCCAGCTGGAAGTTCCGTCCACCCGTGCAGCCTTATAGTAGTCTGGATTTACAGAAGCGATCGCACTGGTCAGGATCAGTATCTTAAAGGGTAAAACCACCCATATCGTATAGATGCACAGAACCAGCATCTTGGCCCAGTAGGGTCCATCAATAAAATCCACGGCGCTGCCGCCGAAAGCCTCTATCAGAAGATTCACCATACCGTCTGTATAGGCCGTTTTTCGAAACAAAATCATAAAGACCAGACCGACCGCCAGCGTATTGGTCACATACGGCAGAAAATAAACCGTCTGATATAATTCTCTGAGCCTTCGGATTTTGCTTAATCCAACCGAAATCGCCAGCGCCAGCAATGTGGAGAGGGGGACGGTGATTATAACCAGGATGAAAGTATTCTTAACCGCCTGCAGGAAATACGGATCATGCAGGACATAACTATAATTATAGGCGCCGACGCCCTGATAGGTCTGAGAAGCGAAATTATAGCCCTCTTCAAAGGAATAAATAAAGACATCCACCAATGGGTATACCATAAAGGCTCCCAAAAACAGGATGGCAGGCAGCAGATACAGCCACGCCTTTTTATTGTCCTTGTCCATATGTTACCTCCCAAGCGCCCCCAGGCATACTTCTGTATCCCTGGAAAAGATCAGTGTCTTCCTCGGCTTCAGCGAAAAGGCAACTTCTTTTCCCGCAAGTTCCGGCAGCTGATCGGCATTGATGATGGAACGTACCGTTTTCTCTTCTGCGCAGGAATGCGTAGAGAGGATACTGATATCCCGTCCCATAACCTCCACACGCTCCAATTGACAGCGAAGCGGCCCATGCTCATCCAAGAGGAATCCTTCCGGACGAATTCCTACATATACCTTCTGGTCCGGAATCTCCGGCACTTTCGCCAGAATACTCTCTCCCATCCGTAATTCCCCGTTCAATATCTCTCCATGAAAAACATTGATCGGAGGTGTCCCCAGGAATTTGGCGACAAAAAGATTGGCAGGCGCGTCATATACCTCCTGCGGTTTACCGATCTGCTGTACCTGGCCGTTTTTCATCACCACAATTCTGTCGGAAATACTCATGGCTTCCTCTTGATCATGAGTTACAAACACCGTTGTAATGCCTGTAGCTCTCTGAATCTTACGGATCTCCTCACGGGTCTGAATGCGCAGTCTGGCATCCAGATTGGACAATGGCTCATCCAGCAGAAGAACCCTGGGCATTTTCACAAGCGCTCTGGCAATCGCCACCCGCTGCTGCTGTCCGCCGGAGAGCTCCTTAGGACGCCGTTCCAAAAGCTCCGTAATCTGCACAAGCCGTGCAGCCTCCTCCACTCTAGACGCCATCGCCTCTTTGGAAAGCTTTGCTTCCCCTTTAAAATTCTGCAGAGGAAACAGAATATTTTTACGCACCGTCAGATGCGGATATAAAGCGTAGTTCTGAAAAACCATTCCGACACCCCGAAACTCCGGCGGCAACGCGGTCACATCCTCTTCTCCGAAGAAAATCTTACCCGAGGTCGGTTTTTCCAGTCCGCAGATCATATTCAGTGTCGTACTCTTGCCGCAGCCTGACGGACCTAAAAGGCCTACCAGCTCTCCATCCGGAATCTCAAATGTCAGATCACTGGCAGCAATGACCTCCGACGGTTCCTTTCTGCTGCGTCCTGGGAATTTTTTGGTCAGATTCTGCAATGTAATATTCATAGTTTTTCCGCTTCCTTATGT
>CAVGBV010000008.1:14421-18153 GCA_963627615.1 Alloprevotella sp. | reverse complement strand
TTTGATACACACATTTTTTATACATTTTTCCCGTGTACCTGCGAATTCTGCTAAGCGAGCTTCCATAATCCAATGTCTGAAGCGGTGTGCCCTCACCTTTCTCAAAGGAGCGCGAAACAACAGCCATGCTATCCCATACTATGGATAAGGCACCGCTCTCATCCTGATGGTCGGCTTCCATCAAAAGCCGCAAAAGCGGCGGCGTATCACTCTTTTCCAAAAGTGTCTTATCCGCATGCATCTCTATCAGCCTCGCCGTATCCCGGCACAATTCCTCCGGCAGCCCCTGCGAACGCATATACTCTTCCACCATCTGCGCGCCAGCCGGCGCGTGAAGATAGCCATCACTCGTTTTACGATATCCGATATCGTGCAGCAACGCCGCATAGGAAAGCACCTTTCTGGCATAGGGCGTCAGCTCATGTCTGCGGTCCTTCTGCCTTGCTTTTTCATTTTTAAACAGCCGGCGCGCCAGAAAGAAGACCCGAAGCATATGTCTGTCCTTCTGACGGAACGGATAGACGATACCATGCCGATTCGGGACCAAATCATGTCCCCGCATCGTCCGTATCATAAAGGCGGCAGCCGCTTCATACTCCTGCGGTATTTTTTCATCTAAAAATAATTCCGCCCGATACTGATCCAAAAAGTCTCTAAGCAATGTCTGACGTTCCTGCCAATAGATTCTGGCACTGGGACTTTTCATCCAGTTGCACTCCAAAAATTCCGGAGAATTCTTTTGAATCCGCTGATAAGTCTTTTCAAAAGACTGTTCCGTCTCTAGCCCCTCCGCCATGCAATCAAACACGACGGCAATGGCTCCGCATTCATCCAGAAGATCTGCCTCCATCAGAATCTGCAGTTCCGGCGTAAGCTCCGCTTCAAAACGCTCTGGCTGCTTCAGATACTCCTTATGAGAGTGCAACCGAATACAATAGCATACCCTTCGAATAAAATCCGGTTCGTACCCCTCATTCCGCAAATAGGATTCTGCCAATTCAGCGCCGATCTCCGCGTGATCCTCGCCGTTTTTGGCATAATATCCGATATCATGCAGCAACGCCGCACACAGGAGTACCTCCGGATCCGCGTTTTCTCCATCCTCATTCCATATACGCTGCGCCCACTGCGCTACCCGCAGCGTGTGCGATTCTCGGCTTCGAAAAGGGAATCTCCCTCTATAACCGTTCAGCACCATCCTCATATATAAGATTATGGATTCCCACTGCGATTTGCTTATCATCCTCCTGCTCCTTCCGTATCACTGCCCAATTGGACTGTGAGTTTTCCTCTTTCGGATTTTCATCTCTGAAGCCCTGAATAAAACGTCCTAAAAACAGCAGCACCAGAATGATCGGTACGATGAGTAAAGCCTCTCCAATAACGCTGAACAGCCAGCGGAAAGATCTCTGTCTCTCCTCTGACTGTGTCTTTTCTGTATTCTTTTGCCCCATCACGAATAAAGTCTCGCATGAACCTCTTCCGACGTCAAGGCATGCATTCCTTCCTCTTGAAGGATCTCATCCGCTCTTCTGTTATCTTCCGTCTTAAAAATGATCATCGCATGCTGATCCAGCTTTGTTCCGAACGCATACATATATTCCACATTCAGGTGTCTGTCCGCAAAAAGCCGTACGACATTGAGAAGTCCGCCCGGAGTATCATTAACATCGATTGCCAGGACATCCGTTGCCTTGACGACAAAACCATTCTCCTGCAGCACCTCTTCTCCCTTGGCAGGGTCGGATAGGATCATACGCAATACGCCGAACTCTGTAGTATCCGATACGGAAACACCATTGATATCGATTCCTGCATCCGCCAGAACCTGAAACGTAGAAGCAAGGCTGCCGGGTCTATTCTCGACAATAATGGACAATTGCTGTAATGACATGATTATTCCTCCTGATCTTTATATTCTTCGTCTTCTTCCGGTGCTTCCATCGGCTGGAAGATCTTATGCGTCACTGCCGTATCATACTGCTTGGCGGCCTCAATGGCCTCTGCGTAAAAAGTCTCCTGACAATTTAGCGGAGTCTTTCCTCTTCCGTCCACCTTAACATAATTTCCGTCCTGATCCATCAAACGCGCCTTCTGCGTATCGCCCAAAAAGGTCTCCAAAATATCCCATAGACACTCTTTCAGGCGGCTGTCTTCAATCGGGAAGAGCAATTCTACTCTTCGGTCAAGGTTCCGCGGCATCCAGTCCGCACTGGAGAGGTAATATTCCTCATTGCCGTCATTATAGAAGTAGAAGATCCGGCTGTGCTCCAACAGCCACCCCACAATGCTCCGTACCCGTATGTTTTCAGACACTCCTGGGATTCCCGGCCGCAGCGTACAGATGCCTCGAACGATCAGGTCGATCTTGACTCCGGCACTGGAGGCCTCGTATAGACGGGCGATAATATCCGGATCCAGCAGAGAATTCATCTTGGCGACAATTCGCGCCTCCCGTCCGGCAAGGGCATGTTCCGTCTCACGGCGAATCAATTCATCGAATTTTTTTCTCAATCCTAACGGCGCTGCCGCGACCTTGCGGAACGCCGGAGGATCACCGTATCCCGTCAGCGAGTTAAAGAGTGCCGAAGCATCCATGCCAAACGGTTCCTTCGCGGTAAAATATCCGATATCCGTATAAAGTCTGGCCGTTACATCATTATAATTTCCTGTGCTCATGTGTACGTACCGGCGGATCCGATCCTCATCACGACGGACGACAATCGTTACTTTACAGTGCGTTTTCAGTCCCAACAGTCCATATACTACATGGCAGCCAGCCTTCTCAAGCTTTTTGGCCCACTGGATATTGTTCTCCTCATCAAAACGTGCCTTTACCTCTACCAGTACCGTTACCTGCTTGCCATTTTCTGCCGCTTTAGAAAGCGCCTGTACAATGGGTGAGTTTCCACTGACACGGTACAATGTCTGTTTGATTGCCAGAACTCCCGGATCCTCTGCCGCCTTTTTGATAAAATTGACCACCGGCTGAAAGCTCTCATAAGGATGATGCATCAGGATATCATGCTTGCGAATCGCCGCAAAGAGATCTTCTTCTTCCAAAAGATCTGCCGGGGTCTGCGGAATCAGATCGGACTTCTTCAGATGTTCCATCGGCATGAGTTTACCCACACGCGAGATAAAGCTGATATCCATCGGACCGTCATACATATACAGATCCCGTTCCCGAATCTCCAGCACATCCATCAGATACCGTACGAGAGCGGGATCGGCCCCCTCCGGCATCTCCAAACGTACGGCCTGCCCACGCTTTCTCTGTTTCAGTGACTGCTCCATCTCTTTTAAGAGGTCATGCGCTTCCTCTTCCTGAAAATTCAGATCTCCGCTGCGCGTAATTCTGTAGCACGCACTGCACAGAATCTTTTGCTTGGGGAACAGCTGATCCAGGAACAACCGGAGGATCTCTTCCAGAAGAATGTAAGAACCATCCGGAAGACCAACCAGTCTAGGCAGCACACCCGGCACCTGTACCGTCGCAAAACGCGGAGCCTCTCCCTGCGGATCTTCCAGGAAAAGAGCAATATTCAGGCTTTTATTGAGGATCAGGGGAAAGGGTCTGGATGGATCCACTGCCATCGGCGTCAGCACCGGATACAGATCCGTCTCAAAAAGTTCCTGCAGATACTGCCTGTCTTCCGCTGTGAGCTCGGGCTCTCCGATCAGGCGGAACCCCTCCTTTTTTAGCTGGGGAATCAGAATGCGGTTATAGAT
>CAVGBV010000008.1:6745-14411 GCA_963627615.1 Alloprevotella sp. | reverse complement strand
CCATAGACCTCTTCCATCATCGCGTGCGCCCGCTCAGCGATCTTTTTCTTCTGTTGTTTGGGCGTCAGCCCGGCCGGATCCGGTTTGTCATATCCCATCTGAATCTGATCCTTGATCCCTGCCACACGTACCATAAAGAACTCATCCAGATTGGACAAGGTGATTGCTAAGAATTTAGCCCGCTCCAAAAGCGGATTTTTGGTATCCCGTGCTTCATCCAATACTCTTTGATTAAACTCCAGCCAGGACAGCTCACGGCTGATATAGTATTGCGGTTCTTTGAATCGGTTCTCTGCCATCCTCAGTACCCCCTTTTGATGCTTAACTTCAAATCCAGTCCGAATACATCCCGGATATATTCCTCAAAGCCGTGCAGCTTCCAGATCTCCAATGTCGCGTTCTCTCTGGCTGCTGCTGAAATTCCAAGACAGCCTCCATGGATACTCACTTTCACATTTTTCAATTTTCCTTTATGGCTGTAATCCATCGCGTTCGCTAAGCGAAGGATTCCCGTGAGTTTTGCGATGGCAAGACGATTCTTACGTCCGAACTGCATAAAGTCGACATCGTCCTCATATACGCTGCCCCCTTCATGGAAGCGTACCATCATAGCAATCATACTCTGCTCCTCCGCGCTGATCCCGGTAAATTCCGCAGAACCGACAATCGTTGCCGAATGCGCCGCATGGTCGCTTAATCCCAGGAACTTTCCGGAATCATGGAGAAGGATACCGATCTGAAGCATCAGATAGTGCCGTTCATTGAGTCCATGCGCCTTGCTGAGTGCGCCGAATAAGAGTTCCGCATACTCCTGTACCTGTCTTGCGTGCTCCATATCACAATGGAACATCCGCGCCAACATCCTGGTATAGGAGAGAATATCCTCAAAGGATTGCATGCGCTGCAGTCTGTTTTGCTGCGTTCCCGCCAACTCCCACAGTACGCCGTCGGACAATCCCGCAAAAGAGAACAGTATCTCCTTCGCCCTGGTAATACCGCAGAAGGTATGTATAATCAGCATGCTTGGGACAATGAGTTCCGCCCGCTCCTGCTCCATTCCGTACTTTTCCGCAATATCTCTGGACGACATACCAAGGATCGTCTGATAGACTTCCTCAAAACGACTGATTCCGATTCTGCCCCATTGTACGTCTCCTGTCTCTTCCTTGCCGCATATACGATATACGTTTTCACTGACGCCGCCGCTCACGAGATAGTGTTCGTATTTTTCTTCAACCTCTTCCCGAAGGATGAAATCTGTATTGCTTATCATAAATTCTTCCATGACCTGCGGGAATCGGAGCGTCTGCGCCTCAATTGACGCCAGCATCTGACGTACCCGGAGCGCGCCGATCTGGGTACTCTGGCTAAAGGCTAATCCTGACGAATCGAACGCGGCGATCTGCATGGTTCCTGAACCTATATGAGTATATAATAATCCCTGCGCCGACCGCTTCCGAAAATCAGGCAACGCTGCAAAAGCCGCCTGTCTTGTTAGATAGCGCTCTTCTGAATGATTCAGAATCTCAATCGTATATCCGGTTCGAACACGGATCTGTTCAATCACATAATCCCGGTTGGCCGCTTCCCGCATAGCCGTCGTCGCGACGACACGCTTTTCCCGTACCTTATACTCACGCATCAGGCGCTTGAAGCCGGAGAGGACTTGGCACACATCATCGATCATTTCCGGCGAGATCCTCCCTTTAGAGAATGTATCCCGTCCAATTGCGACCGAACGAACAACATTTTCCAGTACCTGTGTCTCGCCCGATTCCATAAGCTGTATGATCTTTAACCGGATCGATGCCGAACCGATATCGATCGCTCCGATGGTTCTATACTTCTGCATTCTGTGACTCCTCCTGCCTCTGTATACGTTCTCTGTGCCGAAGTTTCTCAAAAAAGCTCCGCATAAGTCCGGCGCTTTCTTCTTCCAGCACTCCGCGGCACACCTGTACGCGATGATTGAACCCTGTATGCTCTAATAAATTCAGAATGGAACCGGCGCATCCCGCCTTGGGATTCATGGCTCCGATCACAACTCTCGGAATTCTTGCCTGAACGATGGCTCCGGCACACATTGGACAAGGCTCCAGTGTTACGTAAAGCGTCGTATTCTCCAGGCGCCAATCTCCCATAAAATCCGCTGCCTGATGGATCGCTTCAATCTCTGCGTGCGCCAGCGGACTTCCCAACGCATTTCTTCGGTTATAGCCCTGCCCGATAATCTGTCCCTGGTAGACGATCACCGCGCCAATCGGCGTATCTTCCGCCTCAGCGGCTTTTCTGGCGAGCCGCAGTGCTTCCTGCATATATTCTATATCCTCTTGCTGCTCTTCCACATCCGCCGACCCCATTTCTCCCTATATGTATATCAGTTTTATTCTATCACAATCTGCTTTCTTATGCAACCTTGAATACGAATCCCGAAAAAAGTCACTGCAGTCCCAAAAGCATCGCGTATCGCGTACTGTACCAGGCAACAGCGTCTTCAAAATCGCTCAGAAATACCGCGGGATCGTATTCCAAAAGCCCCAGCTCTACACAAAAACCAGGACGATTGTACCGCATACGGAACCAGTTTTCAAATCCGCCGCCATAGCGTACCGGATCCGAAGTCGCATCCGGTAGATAAAAGCCGCAAACTTCCTCCAAAAGCTCTGCCAATTCCGCGTCGCCGGGCACGCTTCCGCTATAGGTATCCTGCCAATACACGCAGTGCCCATAATTATGAAACGAAAACATTCTCTCAAAATCGTGTTCCTCACACAACTGTATCAGAGCCTGTGTCTCCGGTTCCGACGCTTCATAAGGGCCCTTTGACATTGCGGCGTCCGGCTGTGTTCCGCCTTCCGCTTCTTCCCACGCGATCGGGAAATTCCGATTCAGATTGGCTCCATTGCCATTGCAGGAATAATCATACCTCTCTGCCTCCAAATCCGGGCACAGCCATAACGGTTCCTCTTCATGGTTGCTGATCTCAAAACCATCCGGATTGGCCATCGGAACAATGTAAAATGTATAATTCTGCAGAATCTCTGCAATATTATATCCGCCATAGCTTTCCCACGCCGCTGCCGTCTCCGTATACTCCCTAAGGCAGCGCATCATATAATTTACTGTACTGAATTCACAGCCATGGATCGCTGCGACATAGAGGACCTCTGCCTCTCCATTGCCCAGTTTCACGAGCGGAATCTCTCTCCCCATAGCACTGTATCCCAGCGTATCCAATCTCACCAGTTCAGGATACAGAATACTTAATTCGGCCAATTCCTCCATCATTCCGGTATAAGTATACATCTGTTCCATCCCAGGCTCCGGGCTCGAATCTTCCGAGCTGAAATCTTCTACATAAGAAATATCCGGAACACTCTCGTTTTCTCCATATTCCGGCGCTGAGTCTGGCTCCCCGGCAGACTGCGTATCCGAGCTTTCCTCATCCAGGTATTGCCGGATCCTGTCCTCCCACTCTCCAAGAGAGCTGTAACATCCGCCGAACGCAAAAAACAACAACATTGTCAAAACAATCCATACCCACTTTTTCATATTGGATTCCCCCATCCTTGTGATTCTTCCTCTTTACTATACCATGGGTATTTCTTATATACTTAACTTTTCCCTTAATATTTTCTTACGTTCCTGCTTCCTGTAAGCGGTTTAACAACACCGTAAACTCTGTGTACTGGTCATTGCTGACAACACTGATCTCTCCATGGTGCAGCTCTACCAATTGTTTTGCAATTGCGAGTCCCAGTCCCGCGCCGCCTCCATTCGTGCCGCGCGATGGATCTACGCGATAAAATTTCTCAAAAAGCCGCTGAAGCTTCTGCGGCGGAATCCGGTCTCCGGCATTTCTGACGCTGACACGGATCTGTTTTTCATTCTGTAGGGCGCTTAAGACGATCGCTGTCCCCTCGTGACTGTAGCTGATAGCATTTCTCAGGAGATTATCAAACACCCGTGCAAGCTTATCCGCATCCCCCATGACCTTTAATCCAGCTTCAATATGCTGTTCCAACATCAGGTTTTTCGCCGCGAAAGACGGATAGAACTCATCAGAAATCTGATACAGCATCATCGTCAGATCCAGAGGCGCTTCGGAAAGCTCAATGGACTGCAGATTAAACCTGGTAATCTCAAAGAACTCATCAATCAACTGTTCCAGGCGGTATGCTTTATTCAATGCTATTCCTGTATACTTGGCCCTTAACTCCGGAGTCAGCTCCGGCGCTTCAGACAGCAGGGATAAATAGCCTACAATCGATGTCAGAGGCGTCTTAAGATCATGCGCCAGATAAACCACCAAATCATTCTTGCGCTGCTCCGCTTCCTTGGCAACCTGGGAACTGCGGAAGATCGAATACTGAATATCCTTCAGCTGGATTTCTGTACTCTTCAAGCGCTCCGGATAACTGGAAACTTCCTTCTCCGGCATCAACAGAACGTTTAAGTCCCGATTGATCTGCTCTGAATATTTCGCGCAGAAATAAATTCTGCGTACCGCAATCGCGAGCACAAACAAAAAGTAAACAATTCCTGCCACCACAATCCATACATTTGAAAGCCAGTAATAGCTCTCTACAGGCAGGATTCCGTAGAGAAAATTTGTGATTGGTGTCTGCAGCACGGTTTGATACAGCCAGAGCATGATTATACAAAATGCACTCCAAAGCAGCAGATACAAAAAGAAACGCCATATCTGTCCCTTAGCGAAATTGACTTTTTTATCCTTTTTCAACTTTGTACCCCACGCCCCAAACCGTCTTGATCCAGCGAGGCTTTCTGGCCGGTTCCCCCAGCTTTTCCCGAAGGCGGCGGATATGAACCATTACCGTGTTGTTGCAATCCAGATATTTTTCCTGCCATACCTGCTCGAAAAGCTCCTCCGAAGAGACGACCTGTCCCTGATTCTCACATAAAACCCATAGAATCTTAAATTCGATCGGGGTTAAGGAAATCTTTTTTCCATACAAGAGACAGTCATGCGTAGCTCGATTCATTATGAGGCCGCCCAGATCCAACACATCCTGATCTTCCGCTGTAGCTGTTCCGCTGTAACGTTTGGCTCTTCTCAGCTGAGCCTTCACCCTCGCCATCAGTTCCAACGGATTAAATGGTTTGGTTACGTAATCATCCGCTCCCAGACTCAGGCCATTGATCTTATCCATATCCTCCCCTCTCGCTGTCAGCATGATGATGGGATAGGTATGACGCTCCCGAATTCGGCAGCATATATCAAAGCCGGACAGATCCGGCAGCATGATATCCAAAATGGCCAGATCCGGCTGATTCTGTTCAATCGCCGTAAGCGCTTCCTTGCCATTATAGCACTTAATCACCTGGAATCCTTCATTGGACAGGTAGACCTCCAGAAGATCCGTGATCTCCCGTTCATCGTCCACCACCAATATCTTTTCCTGCATGGATGTCCCCCCCCCTTCCTGCGGATTTATTTTTTTCGGAATACGATCCATTTACTGAATACATAATTCATAATGATCACCAGAATATTACTGATGATCTTGACCGGCATCGCCGGGAAGGCCACGATCCATCCGGTAAACGCCAGCAAAAAGACTGTATCGAAAACGCCTGAAAAGATTCTGGCCGATACAAAGGTTGCGAATTCCCACAGCATTTTCCTGCCGCTCCATCCTTGACTGCGGAACACAAAAAGCTTGTTGGTTACAAACGCAAACAAAACGCCCGCGATCCATGCTACGGTGTTGGAAACGACTTTATCGATTCCCATCCATTCGTACATCACATAAAAGACAACCAGATTCAAAAGCGTTGTCAATCCCCCGAAAACCAGATACCAGAAGGTTTCCCGATACTTTTCATAAAGTTTGCGAAGCTGTATCATCTCTTGGTAACTCTCCTCTTATAGATCTCGCTGCCACACCAGTAAACCGCCAGCAGAATCCCTCCGGCGATACTGATTATGCATCCGGTACGAAGTCCTGGTGTATGATAATAGAAACGGATCGTATTCTCTCCCGCTTCTGCACGAACTGCCATAAAACCGATCTGGACTTTTTCCACATCGACCGGCACGCCGTTTACTTCTGCTGTCCATCCTTCCTCATATGGAACACTGAAGAAAACCAGATTTTCCTTGGAGAGCGTGATCTGCGCGGTAAATCCTGTATTGTCATAACTGAAAACATCGGCCGATTCCGCAGCGCGGGCTGCACAGTCCTCGACATATGCGGATTCTGTATAGGAAAAACCGGTATCCAGCCCTGCCTCCTGCATGAGGTTTCCGTACTTTTCCGCCTGTTCATCACTCAAAATCAATGCTTTCAGCATCAATTTATCCCGATTGGATTTGGAGACTTTATCGGCTGTCGACTGCAGCATATACATATCATAGGTGAAGCCCATCGGAATATAATTCTCATTCTCCCATACGGCAAACCCAGCCATATCATATAAATACTTATATCCCGGCATCTTGGTATCCGGATTCTCCGCCGTGGTATCTCCGAAGATATCCGAACGGTAATCGATCCGATCGCAGAAGTATTTTACCGAGAAAAGAGAACGGGAAGCATACCGTTTATAATCCATCTTCGAATTAACATCCCGCTTATCCCCGATATATTCATAATAATTCATAATCGAAACCGGTACAATACTGTGGAAGGCATGCATATCCGGCACTTGCCAGAACATTCCCATATTGATAAAAGAATCATCGTTATCAATACGGAAAAACTGCTGTGTTTCCGGGAAATGAATCTTGTCCTGGCCTTGGATCGCATCCGGAATAATATACCCCTTGGTGTCAAAGGAACGTGTCTTACCATAAATAATATAATAATTTCCGTATAGCATTCCAAATACGCAAACCGCAATCAGCAGATAATTGGCAAAGAGTTTGGGCCGAAGCTTCCGATGCCGAAGAATCCGATACAGTGCGTAAAAGGACACGATACAGGTCATCGACATAATGACAAAGGGGATGGTAAATGTCTTGTTATAGATTCCTAGCTCTACAACCTCCTGTTCTTGCTCCTGCATCTCAATCGTAGTGTTGCCGGACTCATCCGTTACCTCTACAGGAACATCCGTCGTCTGCTTCTCAAGCTTAGGCGTCAGAAGCATAGCGAAAATAACAATCAACGTAAAGACTGTTGTTATCTTCCATCCATCCTTCAGCTGCTGCTCACTGCCCTGATCCAAGGTGAGTACTGTTGCCAACACTAACATCATCACCAGCATAAAATACCAGCGGGCATAATAAGAATCGTTCATCATCGTAAACATGCTGTTGAGGCCCGGAATCATTGCCATCACAAACAACAGAAATACGAAAGATTTCAGCCAATGCTTATGATTCTCCCGTAAAAAAGCGATCACGCCGCACATGCTGAATATTGGAATATACGCCTGAACGGATGTCCAACGCATATAGGAGTCAGTGATCAGAATCGGCTGGGAAGGCAATTCCGGCGGGAAAAAGAAGTTCAACAAAATAACCCACGGTTTCCGCTCATAATCATAGATCCAAAAATCATAGCCCGTTAAAAAGCCGCTGGACCTCGGATTCTGAAGCATCACGATCAGAGACGGCAAAAGCAGGAAGGCACTGATCATAAAGCCTAATACAGCCTCCACTCCCACCGCAAGAAATCTCTTAAACGTGGTCTTATAG
>CAVGBV010000008.1:6153-6735 GCA_963627615.1 Alloprevotella sp. | reverse complement strand
GACCTTGACCAGAAAATACAACACCATAAACACAGCTTCTCCGGCAAAAAAGACATAGTTTACCAAGGCATTGATCGCAACTGCCAACGCGAAAACGCCCCGCGTATTATTTTCAACCAATTCGTCCATTCCAATCAGCATCAGCGGGAAGAAGACCATAACATCCAGAAAGTGATTAAAGAACGTATTGTACATCGTATAGCCAGAAAACGCGTACAAAAGTCCGCCAACTATGGCAAATTCCGCATTTTTTACATAACGGCGCAGCCATGCGGTCGCCGTCATGGACATAGTCGCGTACTTCAGCATCAGAAGCGGTCCCATCAGATAGGGAACCCAGTCATTGGGAAACGGCAATGTCAGCCAGAAGAACGGACTGCCTAAAAGATAAAACGAATAAGACGCAATAAAGTTGGCTCCCAGGTCTGTATACCAGTTCCATCCAAGATTTCCGGAACGGACCGCCGCATGCGCCAGCTTATAAAACGGTACTTGCTGCGAATTAAAATCGCCGAGAAACAAAAAATATCCTTCATCCCATATAATGGACGGTAAAAACATCACAACCGCCGTAATCAACGC
>CAVGBV010000008.1:0-6143 GCA_963627615.1 Alloprevotella sp. | reverse complement strand
TTTCAGCAGCAAATGTTTTCCATTGCAAATATTGAACAAATCCTGATCAATCAGCGGTTTTTTGTTCTTTTTCTTTTTTTCTTCTACCGCAGGCTGTACCGGCCCCTCTTCCGATACAACAACGCTCTGCTCATTGACTTCCATCCCTCTTATTCTCCCCTCGTTGTTATTCTACATGCTAAATTATAACATTGCCACATGCAAAAATCAAGTTTTCCCACCTTTTCCATACAAAAAAGCCGCCACAATGAAGTGACGGCTTTTATTGATTTTATCGCACCGACTGCTTTATCCACGTCTTTTCCACGCCAGCTTTTTGCAATAGCGACGCAGGGCTACAACACCGATATATAAGAGAACCAATCCTATCGCTGCGATAACTGTAGCCATTATGCCTCCCTCTGCTCCTGCCAGTAATGCTCTATTCCCTGGCACAATTGCGGCGCGCTGTGATTCTCGCTGCCAAGTAACGTCAAAGCATTATCCTGTGCCGCTTCCTCATCGAGATGCAATACATCCCTCATGAAAGTATACAGCACCTCATACTGCTTCTCGTACTCTCCTACCGTTTTCTTCCCCAGCTCTGTCATCTGAGAGAACCCATGCTCATTCTGTGTAATCAATCCGTACTGCCGCAGTTTGCAAAACATACTGTGAACACTCGGTTTACTGACCTTGAGCACTTCCGCAACCTCGGAGAGCTTTACAGTTCGGTCACTTCCCAGCTGATACAGAACGCGCATATACCGAATCTGAATCGCTGTAAGTGGAATCATCATCAAACTTTAACCTTAACGGTCATCTTATTATCATCCTTTGCGGGTCTTACCAGCAGATAGATCAGACCAGCCAGCAGAACCAGAGCAACAATCGTACCAATGATATTGATGTTGCCGGTTACCGCAGAACCCAGCTGATAGATGATAAGAGAAATTACATAAGCAAATCCGCACTGATAACCAATGGCAAACCACAGCCACTTTCTGTTGTTCATCTCACGCTTGATCGCACCGATAGCAGCGAAGCAGGGAGCGCACAGCAGGTTGAATACCAGGAAGGAATATGCTGACAGCGGAGTAAATACTTCACGCATATTCGCCCAGATCTGCCAACCATTTTCAGCAACCTCATCAAAGCCGCCGAACAGAACACCGAAGGTACCAACAACATTCTCCTTAGCAATCAAACCGGTAACGGTCGCAACCGCTTCCTGCCAATGACCCCATCCCAGAGGAGCAAAGATCCAGGCAATTGCGTTACCGATGATCGCCAGAACACTGTCGTTCATGTCTACCATGCCAAAGGCACCATCCTCTGCCCATCCGAAGCTGGACAGGAACCATACCAGAATCGTAGCCAGCAGGATAACAGTACCAGCCTTCTTAATGAAGGACCAGCCACGCTCCCACATGGAACGCAGAACATTGCCGACCGTCGGCCAGTGATATGCCGGCAGCTCCATAACGAACGGAGCCGGGTCTCCAGCAAACATCTTTGTCTTCTTCAGGATAATACCGGAAACGATAATGGAAACAACACCTACAAAATATGCACTCGGAGCAACCCACCATGCATTGCCAAACAGCGCACCTGCAATCAGAGCGATGATCGGCAGCTTCGCGCCACAAGGAATAAAGGTTGTGGTCATGATGGTCATCTTACGGTCACGGTCATTCTCGATGGTACGGGAAGCCATAATACCCGGAACGCCACAACCGGTACCAATCAGCATGGGAATGAAGGACTTACCGGACAGTCCGAACTTACGGAAGATACGGTCCATAACGAATGCGATACGAGCCATATAACCGCAGCTCTCAAGGAAAGCCAGGAACAGGAAGAGAACAAGCATCTGAGGAACAAAGCCCAGAACCGCGCCGACACCGGCAACAATACCATCCAGGATCAGTCCGCTCAGCCAGTCTGCGCAATCAACCGCATCCAGTGCGTCACCGATCAGCGCCGGAATACCGGGTACCCAGATTCCGAAATCCGCCGGATCTGGTTCCTCAATCTCCGCTGCTTCCTGATAAGCCGCAAAGTCAACCGGGAACTCCTCTTCAACATTACCGTCATCATCATAGATAACAGCCGTTGCTGTCAGGTCCGTTGCTGTTGCAGGATCTACTCCCGCTTCCTCAGCAGCAGTCTCAAACGCTTCTACAGTAGCGCCGGGAACTACATACTCATCGGCAGCGTCCTCATAATCCGAGGTTCCGATTCCAAACAGGTGCCAGCCATCGCCGAACACACCGTCGTTGACCCAGTCTGTCGCATAGGTACCAACCGTACCAATGGATACATAATATACAATGATCATTACAACCGCGAAGATCGGCAGAGCCAGGAAGCGGTTCGTTACTACGCGGTCAATCTTATCGGATACGGACAGCTGACCGGCATTCTTTTTCTTATAGCATCCCTTTATGATGGATGCGATATATACATAACGCTCATTGGTGATGATACTCTCGGAGTCGTCATCCAGTTCCTTCTCCGCAGCCTTCGTAGCAGCCTCTGCAGCGTCCTGAGCCGCCTTAGAGAGATTCAGCTGTTCCAGCGCCTTCTCATCCCGCTCAAATACCTTAATTGCGTACCAACGCTTCTGATCTTCCGGAATGTTCTGCAGTGCGCTGCTTTCGATTGTGGTGATTGCAGCTTCTACCGGCTTACTGAAAGAATGCTGCGGTACGGTCTTGGTGTTCTTGACCGCCTTGATTGCCTCTTCCGCTGCTTCCATGACGCCGTCGCCCTTCAGTGCGGAAATCTCTACAACCTTGCATCCCAACTGACGGGACAGCTCTCCAACATTGATCTTGTCGCCATTCTTACGAACAACATCCATCATGTTGACAGCGATTACAACCGGGATCCCCAGTTCGGTCAGCTGCGTGGTCAGATACAGGTTACGCTCCAGGTTGGTACCATCAATAATATTCAGGATGGCATCCGGATGATCCTGGATCAGATAATTTCTTGCTACAACTTCCTCCAAAGTATAAGGAGACAAAGAATAAATACCCGGAAGGTCCGTGATGACAACGTCGTCATGCTTTTTCAGTTTACCTTCCTTTTTCTCAACTGTTACGCCGGGCCAGTTACCAACGAACTGGTTGGATCCGGTCAGTGCATTAAATAATGTTGTTTTACCGCTGTTCGGGTTTCCCGCAAGCGCGATCTTAATGCTCATTTTCCATTTCCTTTCCTGCTAGAATTCTTTGAGCTTGATATGTTCCAACCTTACTGTACTTCGATCATATCTGCGTCCGCTTTTCTCAGCGAAAGCTCATATCCGCGTACAGTTACTTCGATGGGATCGCCCAGCGGCGCTACCTTACGAACATAGATATCGACACCCTTGGTGATGCCCATGTCCATGATCCGGCGCTTAACCGCTCCTTCACCATGAAGCTTAACGACCTTAACGGTCTCGCCAATGCTGGCCTGCTTCAATGTTTTCATAGCATTGCCTCCTTACTTTATCTATGTAAAACATGGATCACACCATGATTTTACCGGCCATCTCGCGGCTGATCGCGACTCTGGACTCCTTAACATTCACAATCAGATTTCCGCCAATCGTAGAGATTATAGTAACCTTGCCTCCGACCACAAATCCCAGATTCTCCAGGTGTGTCCGCACTTCAGGGTTACCACCGATCTTCCGGATTACATTTTCTGAGCCAACCTCGGCTAATAATAACGGCATCATTCTCATCTCCCCTAAGTAAGCACCAACTAACTTGTCGGCTTAAATCAAGGTTAGATTCCTCTAACCGCTGTATATATTAGCACTAACTAACTCTTGTGTCAAGAGTCAAATTTAAAAAAAATTAAAGATTTGCTACAACGCTTTCCAGTGTATTTTCCTCTACCTGTGTCCAAAACTGCTGGAGCGCGCAGGCACTGCTGCTATGAATTCTGGCGATCGGAATCTTATTTCTTTTGGCTTCCTGAGACGCACTGATCACCATCTTATGAGACACTGTATTGGTCAGAAGAATCAAGAGATCCGGGCATCCCATCTTCCGCTTCAGGGTTCCGTTTTCCTTGGTAAAAACTTTTGCCTTATGACCATATCGCTTGCAGATTGTCTCATATTGACATGCCATGCATTCATTTCCTCCTACGATAACAACACTCATGTATATTCTCCTCCATATCTTTCTATAGTTAGTTGTAACTAACTATAGAATATCATAGTTTATTTCTTTTGTCAACCTCTTTTTGTCCATTCTTACAAAAAACGGCCGCGAATCAGCAGCCGTCGACTCCGTGTGTATTATGGAACGATAAAATCTGCGTCCAGATACATCCACTCTATACATATACTGACTCTGGCACCATTTTGTGAAGCAAATGTGCGCTGAAATAGTCACATTATTGTTGGTCTGCGCATCGACTGCGGAATCATAAATGCTTGTACGCCGAATATCCGCAAGAACTGATTGATCACTGAAGAGCGGACGTATGCTCATCCGCAGCGTTGTCGCAGAAGTATGAGTCAAAACCAGTGCTAACTGACCTATCGGAATTTGTACGCTACTGCCCGCGGCAGACAAATTATAATTATGGCATTCCAGATTAGACTTAAGATTTGGGCTTACAATATCCTGTTCAGCTGTATGGAAATGAATCTTATAAGAAGTCTTGGTGTCCTCTTCTACTGTCATACGCGGAATCTCGCCTGCCGGTCCAGTTGCTCCGGTTGGGCCGGTTGGACCTTGCGCTCCTGCTGATCCCGTTGCTCCAGTTGGGCCTTGCACTCCTGTCATACCAGGAACTCCCTGCGGCCCTCTCTTTCCTCTTCTCTTTCGTTTACATGTCTCTACTGAATCATAACTGTAAAAAGCCATGTTTGCACCGCCTCTCCTGTTTGATTCATTATATGAGACATACTTACAATCTGTTCCCCGATTCATCCTCGGAATCTTTTATTGACTTCCTAGCTAAAAAAATGTACAATAAGCCTATATTTTAAGAGGGAAGGATAGAATATGCCCAGAAACTTTATGTTTACCAAGGAGGAAATCGTACAAGCCGCATTGGATTTGACCCGTGAACAGGGTTCTTCCGCTGTTACCGCCAGAGCTCTCGGTAAAAGACTCGGTTCCTCTTCCCGGCCTGTTTTCAGCTATTTCAGCAATATGGCAGAAGTACAGGCTGCTACCATACAGGCTGCCCAGCAACTATATCAGCAATACCTCGCCGAAGATATGGCAGCAGGCAAATATCCTACATATAAAGCCAGCGGTATGGCTTATATCCGTTTTGCGAAAGAAGAAAAAGAACTATTTCGCCTGCTCTTTATGCGGGACCGCACCAATGAAACAAAGGAACAATCCTCTGAAGAGATCGCCCCTCTGATTGCTCTTTTGCAAAGGCAACTGCATATCACCAAATCAGAAGCAATGCTTTTCCATCTTGAGATGTGGGTATATGTGCATGGAATCGCCACAATGATTGCAACAGGTTATCTGGATTGGGAGAATGATTTTATCAGCCGAGCTTTAACCGATGTCTACACCGGATTAAAGCATCGTTTTTCCAATTCTTCAAAAGAATCCGCATCCTCCTAATTCAAAACCGTTCAAGCTGCCAAAAGGGGGCTGTCGCACTAATGTGAGACGGCCCTTTTCCTTTGAGAGTGAGACTCCTGGGTGTACCAGAATATTATTGGGTTCCTCTGGTTTTTGAAAAATCCTGGTACACTTTTGAGCGTGAGACTCTTAGGTGTACCAGAATATTATGGGTTCCCTCTGTTTTTTCAAAAATCTCTGGTACACTTTTGAGAATGAGGCTCTTAGGTGTACCAGAGATTTATAGGTTTCTTCTGGATTTTCAAAATAATCTGGTACACTTTTGAGAACGAGGCTCTTAGGTGTACCAGAGTTCTATAGTTTTCTCTGGATTCTCGAAATAATCTGGTACACTTTGGTGAGTGAAATTCTTGGGTGTACCAGAGTTCTCCGGATTTTCAAGAAAATCTGGTAGATTTTTCGTGGAGGGACGGACTTCTAGAGGGTAGGAGATTCCTAATAAAAATTGTCATTTTTTGATCTTTTTGATCAGTTTTCTTGCTTTAGTAGCTGACAAAACTCCGCGGATGACTAATTGCCAGAGGATCCTGGGTGCCTGGAAGT
>CAVGBV010000007.1:16818-43674 GCA_963627615.1 Alloprevotella sp. | reverse complement strand
CGAAAAATCTACCAGATTTTCTTGAAAATCCGGAGAATTCTGGTACATCTAAGAACCTCATTCTACCAAGTGTACCTAATATTTTCGAAAATCCAGAGAAACCCATAAAATTCTGGTACACCCAAGAGTCTCATTTTCCCAAGTGTACCAGGGTCACGCGAGTGTCTGTGTCAGACCAACGATCAGCGGCATGGTGACGATGGAGAATAGGGTGGAGACGGAGACCAGTCCGACGGAGATCTCGGTGTCCTGCCCGAATTTGTCGGCAAACATTGTCGTAAGAGCCGCGGTAGGAGCGCAGACGGCGATCATGCAGGCGATCAGTACGTCTCCACGAAGTCCCAGCAGCAGAAAGAGCCCCAGGGTAATCAGGGGAGCGATGATTAGGCGGACGGCAATGACCCAATAGCATTTTGGATAGGTGAGTACAGTTTTCAGACGCGCCTGGGACAGATGATATCCGATCAGAAACATGGGCAGCGGCGTATTTAACGCGGCCATATAGCTGATCGGCATGCCGATCACATTGTGATAGGTAAAAGAAGTAAAGAATACGATGAGTCCCAGAAATACCGGAAGAACACCGGGATTCAGCAGTATTTTCCGGATAGACAGCATCCGGCGGTCCTGCGACATCAGATACAGGCCGTAGCTCCATGCCAAAATGTTAAAGAGCGCAATATATGCGGCTCCGTAGAATACACCATCTTCCCCCAGCAGCGCCTGCTGCAGAGGCAGGGACATAAAAGCGCAATTGGAAAAGATCGCGGCGAACCGGAATACCAATTCGCGCCGACGGTCCTTGTCATGAATCAGCAGGTGTGCCAGTACGATCCCAAGAGCGTGGCTTAGTACAGCGGCACCGAGGGCAGCCAGAAGTCCTTGAAGCATATTGGGATCATAGGGACGCTGAAAAGAATCCAGAATCACACACGGAGTTACAAAGTACAGTACGACATCGGTCATGCCGGAGGCGACGGTTCCGTTGACGAGTTTGGTTTTGCCGGCCGTGAAGCCCAGAGCGATCAGAACAAACAGAATCATAACCTGTTCGCCGACGATTAGTATATTTTGCAGCATAAGAAAATCCTCTGAATCAGTCAATAATATTTTGGTGTTCCCGATATTCCCGCCAGATGTTCTCAAAGACATCGCCGGAACGGTCAGGGATGGGATGGACAGGACGCCAGGAGATGGTATAAGCACCATGGTCCGGATAGATCTCCTGTACCAGAGAAGCGCGGGAGCCGTCATCCGGAACAAAACGGAAGATCTCCGGAACTTCGGTTAGCTTAAGCTGAGGCAGGAAACCGGCTTTTTGGTAATAGAGAACGCTCCCGCGGCTGAGTCCGTAGCCGGAAGCATAGTCAGCCATGGCGGCAAGGTAGGCGTCCATGGCCAGAAGCTGATCATATAGACGGAAGGCATTGGAGAGCCCGGATATTGTAGAATCGGCACTGACCTGGTGACAGAAATCAGCCAGGAGACTGCGGGTATCCTCGGCCAGAGCGTTCAGCTCCTGCGGAGAACGGAATGCCGCTCCCGAAGCGCTCATACGGCGGCGGTATTGTGAAGCCAGAGCCGCTGTATTATTGGATCCCTCCTGTAAGGAGGCGATCATATCGAGGCAGTCATCCAGCTGTTCCTGACAACCTGGCCGAAGTGTCTCACGGACCGGAGAACAGGGCTGGGCCGCGATGTGGCGCGCGGCGCGCAGAGCGCCGACCTGCCCGGCATTCAGCGCGCTTCCGCCGGGACGGTATACACCGTGTGTCCCGGCCGCTTCGCCGATTGCGTAGATCCCTTTTACATTGGTGCGCCACCAGTGATCCACGGTGAATCCGCCGTTGTTATGCTGGGCGCAGACGGCGATCTCCAGCATTTCGTGTTCCAGATCCACACCCTTGCTGCGGTAAAAGTCCACAGCGGGCTGGTTCATATGGGCCAGACGTAAAAACGGCGTATCCTGACAGGCTCCGGCTCTCTGAAGATATGTTCGGGAGGCCTCGGACAGAGAAGCAAAGTCGATGGGGCTCCCGCCAGGGTTGGAACGGTAGTCCAAAAAGACGCGGCGTCCGAGCAGGACACGCTCGCGATAGACCATAAGGTCAATACGTGAAGAACCGTCCAGAGCCTTTCGGCTGTCAAAAGGCCATTGATATCCCTTAAGAAAGACCTGATCCAGCATTTCTCCGCGGCTGGAGAAGGCTTCTGTCAGAAATTCGCGGGCATCTCCGCCATCAGCATCTGTAGAGACAAAGCGGGGCAACACCTGCATATAAGTGCCGGAAACATTCCAGCGAGGATGAATCGAAGCGATGCCGTACTGCCATTCGGTCAGATTGCGTCCGCCGATTCCGGCGGCAAAGGCCAGACCGGAAGCGCCGTGCTGACTGGCAGGATAGACAGAATCTTCATAGATTCCTGCCGGACCACCGGTAGCCAGGATCAGATTCCGGCAGAAGATCAAGTGCAGCCGGTCATTCAGAAGATCCAGACACAGCACAGCCTGTACCCCTTCGGAATCGGTCAGAATACGGATGAGCTGATGATGATCAAGGATAGGCGTCTCCTGCGCCATAACGGAACACTCCAGAGCTTCCGTCATCAGTCGGGATGTCAGCGGACCGGCGGAGGTTGCACGTTCTCTTGGATCATGATCGGTTTTGTAGCCGACATATTCTCCCCAGCGATTGGTCGGAAAGGGGACACCCAGTTCGGCCAGATGCAGAAAACAGGAAACTGAATGTACGGCCTCGCACAGGGAGAGATCCCCATCGATGGATTCCCCCGCCCAAAGGGTTTGAGCCATTTCGCTGAAGGAATCCGGCGTATCTCCGGACAGAGTCAATTTGTAGTAGGTTTGCTTGTCAGAACCGGTGTTGCGGGAAGTCCCCATTTCCCGGCCCTCTGTGACAATAGCGATGGATGTGTGTCCTAGCCGAAACAGCCGGTCCGCGGCGCTGTAGCCTGCGGCGCCGCTTCCGATGATCACGGTCTGATAGGCAGAGTGTATGAGCTCCATTATTGCCTCCATGGATGATAAAAATTATATATATATATTACTTTCGTTTTGGATAAAATTCAAGCTTTTCTTTTATAAAAAGCTATGCTATAATAATTGTGTGCAGTCATAAGATAGTAGCAGTGCGTCAGAGGAAGAGAGGATGGGATATATATGAGAAGGACAAAGATTATCTGCACCCTGGGACCGGCGGTAGACGATCCGGCCAAGATTCGAGAATTGATGTTAAGCGGCATGAACTGTGCCAGATTGAATTTTTCTCATGGAGATCATGAGGAGCAGGCGGCTCGGATCGCCAAAGTCAAAGAAGCGCGGGAAGAGCTGGGACTACCGGTAGCGATTCTGTTGGATACGAAGGGCCCGGAGATTCGTCTGGGCAACTTTGAAAATGGCTATGAGATGCTGAATGAGGGAGATATCTTTACGCTGACGCCCAAGGAAGAGATGGGCACGGCGCAGCGAGGTCCCTTATCCTATCCGAAGCTGGCGAAAGCGGTAAAGCGTGGGACACATGTTCTGATCGATGACGGCAAGATCGACATGGAAGTTGTGGATATTGTCGGCGGCGATGTTGTATGTAAGGTCCTGAACGGCGGTAAGGTCAGCAATCATAAGAGTGTGAATGTGCCCAACGTGGCCATTCCCACACCCTATATCAGCAAGGCGGATCTGGATGATATCGTATTCGGTATCGAACAGGGCATCGATTATATCGCATGTTCTTTTGTGCGTTCGGCAGATGATGTGCGGCAGGTCCGGGCATTATTGTCCCTGTACGGCGCACAGGATGTTAAGATCATTTCCAAGATTGAAAATACACAGGGCATTGAGCATCTGGACGAGATTATCGACGTCAGCGACGGCATCATGGTTGCCCGCGGCGACATGGGCGTAGAAGTCCCGTTCCGTGAGCTGCCCGCGATTCAGAAGATGATTATTGAGAAATGTTACCGCAAGGGAAAGCATGTTGTGACGGCGACGCAGATGCTGGAGTCAATGATCAGCAGTCCGCGCCCAACCCGAGCGGAGGTCTCCGATGTAGCCAACGCGATTTACGATGGAACAACAGCCATCATGCTGTCCGGAGAAGTATCCGTGGGACAGTACCCGGTAGAGACGGTACGCACCATGGCGGCAATCGCGGAAGCGGCGGAAAACGCGCAGGATTACGTGCAGCAGTTTACACAGAATCATCTGCAGCTGGGCAAGAATCTGGTCGACGCACTGGCGCAGGCGGCCTGCGATGCGGCGCATTATCTTGGCGCCAAGGCCATTGTGGTGGTAACCCGTTCCGGCAAGACAGCGCAGCTTTTGTCCAATTATCGGCCGGCCTGTCCGATTATCGGCGCGGTTGTGAGTCAGAAGGGCTATCGGCAGCTGAATCTGGCTTGGGGTGTATCGCCGATATTGGCCAGTGAACAGGAATCTCCGGAGCAGCTTGCCTGCTACGCGACCAAATGCGCGCTGGAGGCGGGAGCGGTAGTCCCCGGCGATCTTGTGATCGTGGTCTCCGGAACTTCCCTGGAAGCAGACGAACAGTGTAATATGTTACGGATTGAGCGGGTATAAAGGAAGCTCCTGACAAAAGGCCTTCATGTACTGGATGCATTGCTGCGCCAGTTCAGAGGGCTTTTTACTTTTTAAATAGATGATTACATCATGGCTTATGATATCAAAGTCGGGACAGGGGATTGTAACCATGCCGCTTTCCTCCAGAACCTTTGTCGGCATCGGAGAGACCCACATATATGTCCCTTCCATGCGTTTGAGCAGATCCAGCTGACTTCCTCGGTCATAAACATAGATCTTCCGCGCGTGGTCCGCTGTGGGAGGGACAGAGGAAGGGAAATCCGCCAGCGTAAAAGCGGGCACCTGGTAGTCCCCGTGAACGATCTCCGTATAGGGAATCAGATCCTCCAGCCGGACTTCCTTTTTGGAGGATAACGGGTGGGAGAGGCTGAGCAGTGCCAGCTGGCGGAAATCCAGCAGGGGCTCGACGACCAGATTGGTTTCCTCTACCAGATTGCGGAAAAAACCATAGTAGGGCTCCTGATAACGTACGATGGCAAAGTCCATATCTCGGCGGAGAACATCCTGCACCGCGTCCATAGGCGCTTCTTCTTTGAAGTGAATATTCAGGGTATGCGGAGCATCGAGGGTATTTAAAAAACGGGTAAACGCGTAAGAAGCATAGGTTACCCGAGGAAAGGCAACGCTCAGATGTACAGAATCCGCGGCGTCAAAACGGTATTGTTTTTCCAGTTCGTCCAATTGGGAAAGGATTGTTTCGGCCTTCTCCAGGAAGATCCGTCCCTTTTCCGTAGGAGCTACCCCCTTGGTAGTACGCTCAAACAGGGTGATGCCCAGATCCTTTTCCAGCTCTCGGATGGCGCGGCTCAGGTTGGGCTGCCCCATATACAGATTCTGCGCGGCCTTGGTAATAGAATGCGTGCGGTTTACTTCTAATGCATAGCGAAGTGCGACAGTGTTCATCGGGAAAACCTCCTGAGGTAATGTATTTTTTGATATAACAAACATCTTAATTATACATTACCTGAAACCAAAAATCAATGTTAAAATATTATCAAACCGAGAGAAAGTTTTCCCGGTGGATTTATCAAAATCAGATAGAGGAGGAAATGACAATGGCACGTTTTACACTTCCCCGTGATATTTATTGGGGTAAAGGGACATTGGAGACTCTGAAAACACTAAAAGGGAATAAGGCGATCGTAGTCGTGGGCGGAGGCTCAATGAAGCGGTTCGGTTTTTTGGATAAGGTAGTAAACAACCTCAAAGAGGCGGGAATGGAGGTTCAGCTCTTTGAGAATGTTGAGCCGGATCCGTCTGTTGAGACAGTTATGCGGGGCGCGGCAGCAATGCGGGAGTTCCAGCCGGACTGGATCATCGCGATGGGCGGCGGTTCTCCGATCGATGCGGCAAAGGCGATGTGGGTATTCTATGAGTATCCGGAGACTTCTTTTGAAGAGATCATTCAGCCGTTTTCCTTTCCGACGCTGCGTCAGAAGGCAAAATTCCTGGCGATTCCTTCTACATCCGGTACGGCAACGGAGGTTACCGCGTTTTCTGTAATCACTGATTATGAAAAGGGAATCAAGTATCCGTTGGCAGACTTCAATATCACTCCGGATGTAGCGGTTGTTGATCCGGAGCTGGCAGAGACGATGCCTAAGAAGCTGACTGCCCATACGGGTATGGATGCGCTGACACACGCGATCGAGGCTTATGTGTCCACGCTGCATTGCCCCTTTACGGATCCTCTGGCCATTCAGGCGATCCAGATGGTATTCAAATATCTGAAGAATTCGTATGACGGAGATATGGCAGCCCGTGAGCAGATGCACTACGCGCAGTGCCTGGCCGGAATGGCTTTCTCCAATGCCCTCCTGGGTATCGTACATTCTATGGCGCATAAGACTGGCGCAGCCTACAAGAACGGACATATCGTACATGGATGTGCGAACGCGATGTATCTGCCTAAGGTCATCAAGTATAATTCCAAGAATCCGGAAGCGGCGAAGCGTTACGCGGAGATCGCTGTCGCGGCCGGCTTGACGGGAGAGACGACGGAAGAGCTGGTAGAGGCTTTGATTCAGAAGATTCGTGCGTATAATGTATCTCTGAATATCCCCAGCTGCATCAAGGAATATGAGAACGGCATGGTTCCGGAGGATGAGTTCCTGGAGAAGCTGCCAAGAGTCGCGGAGCTTGCGATTGGGGATGCCTGCACAGGCTCCAACCCCAGAATACCGACGCAGGAAGAGATGGAAAAGCTGTTGAAGTGCTGCTACTACGATCTGGAAGTAGACTTTTAAGCGATAAGGAGTACGGCCCTCTGTTTTCTTTGGAAGACAGGGGGCTTTTTTTACGCGGAGATTCCAGGAAGATCAAATTTTGCCGGAATCTGTACGGATTTGTATATGTATGAAATCTTGCCAATTGTCTGGGGCTGTGATATAATAAACGCAGTATACCAAGATAAGAGGGCGGGAGGAGTGAGAGCGCATGAACCAGACAGTGAAGAAGAGTCTGTCATTGTATACGGTCATGCTGTATTGTGTGCTGATATTTGCCGCATTGCTGGCGGTCATTTATTTTATTGCGGAACAGAATGTATTTGGACTGATCATGATGGGGATGATCATCATGATCGCGGTCGTGGCGGTGATCGGCATTATCGCGTTCCGGAAGACCCTGGGAGATAAAATGCTCAATGATTCTGTGGCTCTTGCCAATCAGGAGATGCAGTACATGCGTCATTGGGATTTTCCATATGCCCTTTTGAAGCCGGATGGCCGGATCTTCTGGTACAATGACACCTTCCAGGAGTTATTTGAAGAGCAATTCCGGCAGGCGGAGTCGCAGGAACTGCGGTTAGAAGAGCTTATAGGAGATCAGAAATACCCGGAGGAGGGCGGAAGCCTGAAAAGCGAGCTGTCCATCGGCGGACAGACATATCGGGTGATCCTGACACAGGAGGCCATTATGGAGGCAGAGACCGGAGAACTGTCCGAGCTGCTGTATTCTGTCAGTCTCCTGGATATCAGCCGGGAAAAAGCGTTAGAGTTGGAAAACAGCAATATACGGCCGATTGTCGCTCTGATCTATATTGATAATTACGATCAGGTGATGGCAAGTATCGAGGAGACGAGACGGCCGCTGCTGGAGGCGATGGTATACAAAAAGCTGAATGATTTGACAGCGGATGTCCGGGGAATCCTTACCCGAATGGAGAAGGACCGCCTGTTTCTGGTGTTTCCGCACGAGGCTCTGGACAAACTCAAGGATACCAAGTTCCGGATATTGGAGGATGTGCGTAAGATCAATATGGGCAACCGCCTGCCGCTGACGCTCAGTATGGGTATCGGCGTAGCGGACCGTCTGGAGGAGTCTCATACTTATGCCAGAGCGGCAGTGGATCTTGCCATGGGACGCGGCGGAGATCAGGCCGTATTGAAAAACGGCGACAATACGATTTTCTATGGCGGCAAGTCCGGCGGTGTGGAGAAGACAAACCGTGTCCGTGCCCGCCTGATCGCTCATGCGCTGCGTGAGATCATAACAGAAGCGGATCGTGTGCTGATTATGGGACATGCCAATCCGGATCTCGACTGCTTCGGCGCGGCGATCGGTATGGCGCACAGTGCGGCAGCGTTTGACAAGGATGTCTACATTGTCGTCAATACACCGCACCCGGCCATTGATATTCTCTATGATCGTGTCGTAGAAGAAAAAGAATATGAAGGCAAGCTGATCAGCGGGGAAGAAGCCGAGAAACTGTCCGGCGAGAAGACACTCCTGATTGTGGTGGATGTAAACCGGCCGACCATTGTAGCGCAGCCTTCGCTGTTGGAGCTGAATAAGAGAATCGTGGTCATCGATCATCATCGTACCAGTGTGGACAATATTTCCAGTGCGGTGATGTCCTATGTAGAGCCGTATGCATCTTCGGCCAGCGAGATGGTGACGGAGCTCATCCAGTATATGACGGAGCGTACGCATCTGAGACCGTTGGAGACGGATGCGCTCTTTGCCGGAATTGCGCTGGATACCAAGAATTTTACAGTTAAAACAGGAATCCGTACATTTGATGCCGCGGCGTTCCTGCGGCGGAACGGAGCGGATTCGCTGCGGGTTCGGCAGCTTTTTAAGAATGATATCACAGAATACCGTGCCAAGGCGCAGATTGTGAGCCGGGCGGAACTGATATACAAACGGATCGCGATGTCTCATTGGGACGGGCAGGAGACCAACAATGCGTTGGCGCTGGCAGCCAGCGCTGCGGATGAACTGCTGGATATCCGCGGTGTGGAGGCATCCTTTGTGCTGACACAGATGCCCGGCGTGATCAATGTAAGCGCCAGATCCCTGGGGGATATCAATGTGCAGCTTATTATGGAGAGAGTCGGCGGCGGCGGCCATCTGACGATTGCCGGAGCGCAGTTGAAGGAATGCACGATGGAGGAAGCACTGGAAAAGGTCAATGAGGCCATTCAGGAGTTTTTACAGAATAATTAATAGAATATAAGATAAGAAAGGAAGAAAAAGATGAAGGTATTATTATTGCAGGATGTAAAGAAGCTGGGAAAAGCGGGAGATATTGTGGATGTAAGCGACGGATACGCCAAGAATTTTATCATGCCCCAGAAGCTGGGCAGGGAGGCGACCAAGGAAGTCATCAACGAGTGGAAGCTGAAAAAGGGCAGCGAAGCTAACCGTAGGGAACAGGAAAAGCAGGAGGCGATCGCTTTGGCAGCAGAGCTGTCTAAGGTGAAGGTCCTGATCACGGTTAAGGGCGGAGAGGGCGGACGCCTCTTCGGATCTGTGACAGCCAAAGATATCGCGGATACGCTGGAGAAGCAGACAGGCGTGAAGGTAGATAAAAAGAAGATTCAGCTGAAGGACGGAATCAAAACAGCCGGAGCCTATCAGGTGGAGATCCGCCTGCATCCGGCGGCAACCGCCAAGGTGCAGGTGCAGGTAGATACGCTGTAAAAGCATAGGAATGGTGACAATATGGCAGATGAAAAGACGCCGCTCAGGGTAAGACCGCACAGCGAAGAGACAGAACAGGCCGTGCTGGGCTCCATGCTGATGGATCGGGACGCGGTCAGTGCCGCAATGGAGACATTGATCGACGAAGATTTTTATAATGAGAGACATCGGGTGATTTTCCGTGCGATGCAGGATCTGTATCGGGAGAACAGCGCGATTGATTTGATTACGCTGAAAAACAAGCTGGAGCAATCCGCGTCTTTGGACGCGATCGGCGGGATGGCGTATTTGGGACAGATTGCGGCAGCCGTCCCCAGTTCTGTCAATGCCAAGAACTACGCGCAGATTGTAAAGGACCGCGCTCTATACCGTAAGTTTATACGGATCGGAGAGGATATGGTCGGGCATGGCTACGATATGAACATGTCCATTCCGGAGCTGTCAGAACAGGTAGAACAGTCTGTTTTTCAGATTCTTTCCAATCAGGGAGGCCAGGGATTTACCCATATTCATGATGTCCTGCTGGAAACATATGAAGATATCGAGAAGATCGCGGGCAATCAGGGCGGTATAACAGGGGTCCCGACGGGATTTGCGGATTTGGACCGTCAGACGACGGGATTGCAGCCAGCGGATCTGGTTCTGCTGGGGGCAAGACCCTCCATGGGTAAGACGGCTTTTGCGCTGAATATTGTTCAGCATGCGGCAGTACGGGAACACAAGGTGTGTGCGATCTTCAGTCTGGAAATGTCCAAGAAACAATTGGCAAACCGTCTGTTATGCGCGGAATCGTTGGTGGATTCTGAACGGGTCCGCAGCGGACAGTTGGAGAACGAAGACTGGGAGAAGCTGCTCGGAGCACTGGCCCCTTTGTCTGAGGCGCCAATCTATATCGATGATACACCGGGTATTACACTGGCGGAGCTGCGCAGCCGCTGCCGTAAGCTGAAGCTGGAAAAAGGGCTGGATCTGATCATGATCGATTATCTGCAGCTGATGAGCGGACCAAGAGGTACCAGCGGAGATAATAGACAGCAGGAGATCTCTGATATTTCCCGCGGACTGAAAGCATTGGCCCGCGAGATGCAGGCGCCGGTTCTGGCGCTCTCGCAGTTGTCCCGTGCGTTGGAGGCGCGTTCGGACCGACGGCCCATGCTGTCGGATCTGCGTGAATCCGGCGCGATCGAGCAGGATGCGGATGTTGTTATGTTCCTGTACAGGGACGAATATTACAATAAAGATTCTCAGGACCATGGAATTGCGGAGGTGATCATAGCTAAGCAGAGAAATGGTTCCACCGGAACCATCAAGCTGGCATGGTTGGGACAGTATACCAAGTTCGCTAATCTGGACCGAGGAGCTTATCAGCACGATAGGCAGGAATAGGGTATAGAATATGAAGACAAATTTTCAGGAACTGGATCTATATCAGGGAACATGGCATCATGTATGCATGTCTGGTGCATCCCTTGTGTTAGAGGATGGGTGTGACGAAGGAGAATATCTGTCGCCGGAGATCCATACGCCGCTGTTTGAAAATCTGGTATGCTGCTGGAATGCGGATGTTTATCCGGGAGGATGGACAGAAACACAGGCCAGAGTATATCTGCCTCAAAAGGCGTGTTGGAGTCCGTGGGGAAGCTGGGGACAGTGGAGTCCCTATCAGGAGAGGCATAACCATAGTGGAAAATATCCGGAGGAAGAACCGCTGATTCGGATGAACTGCGATATTTTGGAGCCGGTGCCGGAGGCAGCGGCGGCATTGCAGATCCGGGTATTGTTTCATCGGGCGGAGAACGGTGTAACTCCCCGGCTGCGCCGATTGACAGCGGCGCTGCGAAATCGGAAGCTCGCGGAGATCCCGAGCCGTGAAGGGACAGTGCCGGAACTGCCGGAACGCTGTGTACTGAATACGCCGGCATGCTCTCAGATCATCCGGGATCCGGAGATTGGCGGATGTATATGCAATCCGACCACGATATCCGTGCTGCTGAGCGATCGGGGGACACAAGTCCTTCCGGAGATTATGGCGTTGTCTACGGTTGATCTGATTGAAGGCTTCGGCAATTGGACCTATGTCGCGGCAGGAGCGGGAATGTATGGATACCGCAGTTACGCACGGTTCGGCGATCTTGACAGCCTACGGGAGGAGATCGCGGCCGGACGCAGTGTAGGAGTCAGCGTGCATTACGCGAATACCAGAGAAAAGGCGGAGCAGCGAGGCCTCCCCTATCTGGAAGGATCACCCTGTACGACAGCCGGACATATCCTGACAGTACGTGGATATGATCCGGAGCATATCTATGTCAGCGATTCGGCGGCTGGGTCGGATGGGGGCGCGATGCTTTGCTATGATCGGGAAGAATTCCTGCGGGCATGGGACGGAAGGCTGTATTATCATATTGACAGTGTTCCGGAATGCGCGGGGACCGAGCCTGTTTTTTCCATGGCAGAGCTGAAGAAGGATGAACAGGGGCAGTACGAGATCATTTATAATGGAAAAGAATTCCCGGTGCAGACACAGTGGCTTCAGGATAAAAAACATACGGCGGGCAGAATGTGTCTTATGGCGCGCCAAAAGAGAGAATATCCCGCACCGAGAATGGACGCCAACGACCGCTTTATTTACCCGGTGCCTTCGGAAAACGGACATTTTGCATTGCCGGAGGGCGAGTGGGATGTATATCTGCTGAGTAACGACGGTTTTCGGTTATTTTCTTTCAAAAAGGATCTGTAAGTTCACAAAATTTATACTTGCAAAATCCAATGAAATAGGATACAATGAAGCTACCGAGAACGCTCGGCGAATATATGAGGAGGTGCAAATCATGGCATATGCAATCAGTGACGCTTGCATCAGTTGTGGTGCTTGTGCGGCAGAATGTCCTGTATCCGCGATCAGCGAGGGCGAAGAGCATTACGAGATTGATGCGGATAGCTGCATCGAGTGTGGAGCTTGCGCAGGAGTATGTCCGGTCGGTGCTCCGGCTCCGGCAGAGGAGTAATTGACGAATAAAAAAATCTCTGTTTCCCATAAGGAAACAGAGATTTTTTTATATTATCCGGTATCGGATCCGAAGATCATAAAAAACAGTTGAACTCCCACCTTAAACAGGGTATAATAAGGGCAGTTAGATAACAGATCAGAAAGGATGAGGCTTGGATGGCAGATTTTTTTGACAGATTGATGGTAGACGCGAAGAAGGCCGCGAAAAAAGCAGCGGCGACAGTAGCGGATCGGACGGCGGCAGCGTCTCAGATCGCGAAAAACAAGACGCGGGAGACCATGGACGGTGTGAAGCTGGAGATTGAGATCAAAAAAGTACGGGCCAATCTGGAGAAAGAATACCAGATGCTGGGCAAAATCGTATATCAGATAGAGAAGGGCGTATTGAACCGGGATGATGAGATCCTGCAGGCATCCTGCAAGCGGATCGACCGCTGCATGGGACGTATAGAAGAACTGGAAAAGAAAAAGCACGAAAAGAAGGAAGAAGCGGCGCCGCAGCCGGAGAAGCAGGCGCAGGAGAAGACCGAACCGGAGTTTAAGGGATATGCGGAAAATGAAGAAGGATATCCGATGATGAAGTTCTGTCCCTATTGCAAGGCGGGAAATACACCGGACGCGAAGGTATGCGTGTATTGCCATAAGCCGTTGTGATGCGGGAGCAGTATTATGTGTGCGTTCACCCGGAGCATTCTAATGCGATGGAAATCTTTGAACGGCAGGACTTTCGGGAGGCCAGACGGTTGGACAACCGTTACAGAATCCTGACGGTGTTTCCCAGCCGGGCGCAGGCACTGGATTTTGTGATGGAAGTCCTTTCCAGAGCGCTTACGATCGATCCGGAACTGAACCACCTGAAAGAAGACATACAGGAGTTATATTTATGAGAAAATACCCGGTATGGGCATATATCGCGGGAGTTGCCGCAGGAATGTGTCTGTTGATCGTACTGTTCCTGACAGTGTTTCAGTGTACGGTATTCAATCGGAATTTTGTCAGCCGTGAGATGGAAAAATATGGTGTGGCAGACAGGATCGGTATGACACAGGATGGATTGATGGAGTTATATGACGAGGTCCTGAAGTATCTGGAGGATCAGAGGGACGATCTGGTGATCCAGGTTGAACGGAATGGTGTTCAGACACAGGCCTTTTATGAAAAAGAGATTCTGCATATGGTCGATGTCAAGGCATTGTTCCGCGGGGGCTTTTTATTAAGAGATACCGCAGCGATCGTGGGCGCGGTACTGATTGTTCTTTTACTTACGGTAAAATCCAGTGGACGGAGGATGGGTAAGGTTCTGATCCCGGGGGTTGTGATTGCGTCGGTAGTGTTTTTTGCGGCAGCCGCGGTATTGGGAACGGCGATTGCCGTCGATTTTGACCGTGCGTTTATCCTGTTTCACAAAATCTTCTTCAATAATGATCTGTGGCAGCTGAATTACGCGACGGATCTCCTGATGAATATTGTGCCGGAGACATTTTCTCATGATGTGATCGTGCGGACACTTCTCTGGTTCGCGGTAATATTTGTACCGCTGTTTGGCTGTGGAATTTACAGTTTGATCAGGGAACGCAGAAAAAACAAAAACTGAGGAAGGAGACGCCATGGGAGCAGTGTTGGCGGTGATCGGCACGATATTAAAATGGATCGGAATTCTGCTGCTGTGGATTCTCGGCATTCTGTTAGGCATTTTGCTGCTGCTTCTGATCCTTCTGGCAATACCGATCCGAGTCAGAGCCGAGGGCGAGTATAAGGAGAAACAGCTGGACGCAAGGCTGCAGGCAGATTATCTGGGAGCGTTGCTGAGGCTGACGGCCGATATAGAGAAGAGTCGGCTAATGTGGCAGCTGAAGATCTGCGGACGGAGTATAGGACAGGCGCCGGACGACGGGAAAGCAGAAGGAAAAGTAGAAGAAAAAACGGGAAATGAGCCGGAGACGCCGAAAAGCGAGCCGATCTCCCAAGAGCGGACAGAGGAGAGACAGACAGCGCCGACGAAGGCAATCCCGTCCACAACAGATCAGCCCTCTAAAGTGGAAAAAGAAGAGAAAACAGAGCCTTCTCCCGCGCAGACAGAAGAGATCCAGCCGATCTCACCGATTTCTCCGATAGGACCGGGACGGCTGGAAGGACTATGGGAGAAGATCGGCGGAATGCTGGCCAAGACAGAACGGATCTGGTATGAGTATAAGTCATATCCGCGGAAACATGAGATATTGCAGGCCGTATGGAAAGCGGTTCGCAGATTCCTGCATTCTTTGCGGTTAAGAGACAGTGTTTTGCGGATCCGATACGGATTGGAAAATCCGGCCGATACCGGCTATATAACGGCGATTGGTGCGATTGTGGGACAGTATTTTGATAATCGGGGCTGTCGGTTTGAGTTGGAACCGGAATTTCAGGAGCCGTGCCTGGAAGTGCAGGGAAAGCTGAGACTTCATATCAATATTTTGCAGTGTGCTTGGATTGGATGTGATTTGGTACTGAATCAGGATGTGCGCAGGCTGATTATTTATATCCTGCACAGGAAGAAATAAGGAAGGAAAATGAGCGATGAGAGCAAAGGAAGAACTGAAAGATCTTTTATCACAGCTGGAGAGCTTTATCACGACCAAAACCGTAGTAGGAGAACCGATTCACATGGAGGATACGATTCTTCTGCCGCTGGTGGACGTAACCTTTGGCGTGGGTGCGGGAGCTAAGGACAAAAACTATGACAAGAACGGGCTGGCCAGCGCTATGGGCGGCGCCGGCGCTAAGATGAGTCCGAGCGCTATTCTGGTCATTCAGGGCGGAAGCATCCGCATGGTCAATGTTAAGAATCAGGATCTGGCGACACGGCTGGTAGATATGGTGCCGGATGTGCTGGAGCGCGTCAAGAATGGTTTTGAAAAAGAAAAAGAAAATAAGCAGGCCCGTGAGGCTGTGGAAAAGGCGACGGAAGAAGAGAAATGAAGTCGATCCGGGAGATCTATAAAATAGGAAAAGGTCCATCCAGTTCTCATACAATGGGACCGGAGCGCGCGGCCAGATTGATTCGGCAGAAGTACCCGCAGGCGGACAGCTTCGAGGTCATTCTCTATGGATCCCTGGCCAAGACCGGGCGCGGGCATATGACGGACGAAGCGATCCGCAATACGCTCAGTCCCTATCCGGCACAGATTACCTTTTGCCAGGATGCGGATTTTCCATTGCCGCATCCCAATACGCTGGATCTGATAGCGTTTCATGAGGATACAGAGTTGGGCAGAATGCGGGTATTGTCCGTCGGCGGAGGAGATATCCGGGTAGAGGGCCAGCCGGAGGAGGAGAAGCCGGATATATACCAGGCGTCATCTTTTACGGAGATTGCCCTATATTGCAAAAGCCATATGATTCGGCTCAGCGATTATGTTGAGAGGATTGAGGGCGAAGAGATCTGGGAGTATCTGCTGGAAGTCTGGAAGACGATGGGACAGGCAGCCATTGAAGGGCTGTCTACCACAGGGATCCTTCCGGGCGGACTGGGTGTGGAGAGAAAAGCACAGTATCTGTATCAACAGAGCCATATCGACGAGAGTCCGGAAACCCGGGAGAACCGCATTGTCTGTGCGTATGCGTTTGCCATCAGCGAGCAGAACGCGAGCTGCGGGACGATTGTGACGGCTCCGACCTGCGGCGCCTGCAGTGTTTTGCCCGCGGTTCTCAGATACATGCAGGAGAAAAAAGGCTTCAGTGACAAACAGGTGCTGAAGGCGTTAGCGGTTGCGGGATTGATCGGCAATCTGGTAAAAACCAATGCTTCTATCAGCGGCGCGGAGTGCGGATGTCAGGCCGAGATCGGAACTGCCTGTTCTATGGCGGCGGCAGCGCTCGCGGAGCTTTTTGGAATGGGCATCGATCAGATCGAATACGCCGCGGAGGTCGCGATGGAGCATCATTTGGGACTGACATGCGATCCAATATGCGGTCTGGTGCAGATTCCATGTATCGAGCGGAACGCGGTCGCGGCTATGCGGGCCATTAACGCGCTGAGCCTTGCCAACTTCCTGTCCAGTACCCGCAAGATTTCCTTTGATATGGTCGTTCGGACCATGTATGAGACGGGACGGGATATGTCAGGTCGATACCGCGAAACGGCGGAGGGTGGCCTGGCCAAGATGTATAAATGATCGGACGAAATGGGGTGTGCCTTGCATATCCCATTTTTTTGTTGACAAATATTTCACTTCAGGATACAATCAAATCAGATCCAATCAAAAAAATCTTTGGATAGAGAGGAGAATCTTTGTGAAAAAAGAGGCGACTGGGAAACAGACGCCTGGTCTGGGACGGCGGCTGGTACAGCGCTATCTGATCGACGGAATGTCGGGGATGGCGATGGGACTGTTCTGCACGCTGATCGTCGGACTGATTCTTAAGCAGATTGGCAGCCTGATCGGGGAGAATCCGGTGGGATATGTCTTTTTGCAGGTGGGTACGATTGCGAACTATGCGACCGGCTTCGGTATCGGAGTGGGAACGGCCGCCAACCTGAAAGCGCCGAAGCTTGTTATGTATTCGGCGGGGGTTGCGGGTTTTCTGGGGGCGTATGCCTCGCAGCTTGCGGCGGGAACGCTGCTCGACGGCGGAAAAATGATTCTGTCCGGCCCGGGAGATCCTCTGGGAGCGTTTCTGGCGGCGCTGGCTGGGATGGAGATCGGCAGGCTGGTCAGCGGAAAAACCAAGGTGGATATCATTATCACACCGATGGTGACGCTTCTGTGCGGAGGACTTGTGGGAATTGTTTTGGGACCGGGTGTCTCGCAGGCCATGAGTGCTTTCGGCAGTTTCGTAAAGGACTGCACGGAGCTGCAGCCTTTCTGGATGGGAATCCTGGTATCGGTCATTATGGGAATGGTGCTGACGCTGCCAATCAGCTCCGCGGCGCTTTCGATTATTATCGGACTGTCCGGCCTCGCGGGGGGCGCGGCAACCGTGGGCTGCTGCTGCCAGATGGTCGGTTTTGCTGTGGCCAGTTTCCGGGAAAATGGATTTAACGGACTGATCGCGCAGGGCCTGGGAACCTCCATGCTGCAGGTCCCGAACATTGTGCGCAACCCGAAAATATGGATTCCGCCGACTTTGGCATCCGCTATTTTGGGCCCGGTCTCTACCATGCTGTTCCGGATGACGGATAACGCGTCCGGTTCCGGAATGGGTACTTCTGGTTTGGTCGGCCAGTTTATGACATGGCAGGATATGTCCGCGGGAGAAGATCCGTGGATTTTGCTGCTGAAGATCCTGCTGCTGCATTTTGTACTTCCTGCTGTATTGACGCTGGCAATCTCATTGCTGATGCGTAAAAAGGGTTGGATTCGAGACGGAGATATGAAGCTGGAACAATAAAAATAAACTCGAAAGATTTATAGAATCTGACAGGTGATTTTGACAAAAACCTCCTTTTCCTCATGCTATAATGGGCTGAGATCAAAAGGAGGTTTTCAGTTATATGGAGCAGGGAATCTATTGGGACAGGAGGACGGAGCAATATATTTTCAGCAATTGCAGCGCGCAGCCGGGGGAACTGCAGGTATTTTATCTGTTTGGCAAGGAATATCTTCTGGGACGGGAGCATTATTATGTAGTGAGGGCTGCGGCGGAAGCGGAGAATGAAGCGTTTCGGCGGGGAAGGATCCAGTTCTCCTATTCAATGCGGACAGAATTGGAGACACGGCGGAAAAAGTATTTTCCGAGTCTGTACGTCATGGGCTGGGCGGTGAATCAGCCTGGGTATGGCATCTATGATGTACAGAGGTATGCCGCGATGCATGAATACTTCTTTGGGGAGTGTCCATTGTTTATGCTGCTGGACGGCCGGGAGGAAGAGTGCTCGGTACACCTGTGGGAGAACCGTCGGCTGGAACGTCAGAGACAGTATAACCTGTTTGAGGATCCGCAGCCCCGGATGCTTGAAGCGGGGGGAGAATATTATGAAAAAACGAGGTGTTCCTGAATCGATCCAGGCGGCTATGGTTATCATTGGCACCGTGATCGGAGCCGGATTTGCTTCGGGACAGGAAGTCATGCGTTTTTTTACCGGATATGGGGTAAAAGGCCTGATCAGTATTGCGCTGTCAGGCCTTTTGTTCATATGGATATGCAGTCTGGTTTTTAAGGGGACGCAGACAGAGTATCAGGCATATTTGGAGACACTGATGCCCAGAAGCGTGGCGGGTGTGGTACATGGAGTGACAGTGGCCTTTACCCTCTTTTCCTACGGGGCGATGCTGGCCGGAAGCGGCGCGCTGGCTCAGCAGGAGATGGGGAGTCCTTATTACACGGGCCTGTTGGGAATGGCGGCCGTCTCCACGGCGATCCTGATCGCCGGAAAAAAGGGACTGATCTGGCTGAATCTCCTGGTCGTTCCGTTGATGATCATGATGCTGATCTGGATATGTCTGACCCATATAGGGGAGCGGGCGGTAGAGAGCGCGTATCTTCAGGCATCTCCCCTCGTTCTGTCCTGGGAGGGGTTACCGGATCTGTGGTTTTTGGGGGACGGAATTCTCTATATATCGTATAATCTGCTGACACTGATTCCGGTTTTGTGTACCCTGCGGGAAACGCTGCGGAGTGTAAGGGCAAGAAACGCGGCGGCGGTCCTGGGGGGAGGAGGTCTGATGTTCTTAAGTTTTATATTGGGGCTTGCATCCTTGGCAAATTATGATACAATGAAAGGGATGGAGATCCCGCTCCTGGCGCTTATACAGGGGCAGAGGCTGCAGTGCTTTCTGTGCTGCATGGTGCTTTGGTGTGCCATGCTTACGACTGCGGTCTCGGACGGATATATCTGCATGGAATATCTATGCCAACGGGGGATGTCGAGACAGGCTGCCGGATGTATCGTCGCGGGCCTGGGCATCATGATAGGCTGTCTTGGATTTTCATCACTGGTGGGTAAGGTCTATCCAATATTCGGAGTCCTGGGGCTGGGCTTGCTGGCAGCTATCATACGCAGGGCATTCCTTAGAGAAAAGGAGCAATTTCATTGAAAAATAAAGAAACCGAGCAGGAGAATCAGCGCAGAGCTGAAGAATTTACGTGGGAAGAAGACGTCTACGAAGAGAAGCAGACTACAGAAAATAGAGAAGAACCGGAGGCAGAAGATCTATTTGCGCAGCCTTCGGAGGAGAAAAAAGAAAAGAAAGAGAGACTGGATCTGATCTATGCGGATCCGGTGCCGAAAGCCACAAAGCCGGAGACAGAGGCGGGACAGCGAATTCAGAGCGCAAGAGCCAGAAAGTCCTACAAAAAAGGATTGTTGCTGGCCCTTTTTGCGATGTGCGCAGTCATTGCGGTTGGGCTCCTGATATCCTATGGATTTGGGGAGATGTTCCGGTACAATACCTCGTATACCCTGTGGGAGTCCGGAGATAAGATGGATCTGGCGGCAGAGAACAGCAGAATCAGTGGTACGCTGGGCGGTTTGGTGCTTTCCGGCGGAGCCGATGGTTTGAGCGCGTACGGAGAGGATCAGTCCATGCGCTGGAATATCTCTTATAAGATGTCCAATCCGGCGCTGAAGATTCTGGGGGAATATGCCCTGGTTGTGGATGTGGGAGGCAAGACAGTTTTACTGTGTAACGAAGAGGGGATGGTCTATTCCTCCATTACGCAGTATTCCGTATTGTCAGGAAATCTCAACGCAAATGGCTGGGTTACGGTCATCGGAGAGGACGGACTGCAGAACGAGGTCTTGGTCTATGATACGGCAGGAACGCAGGTGCTGCGCCGTGTGACAGATTCCGCGGCCAATGGCCAGCCGATGTGCGCGGTTCTGAGCGAGGATCAGAAGACGCTGGTCACAGCCTATACTTCCTATGACGGCAGTTCGCTGACCGGACGAGTGACGTTTTTTGATCTGTCCGTATCCGGCGGAATCTATCAGGACCGGATTCAGGCCAACTTTACATATTCGGACCTGATCATCGCGGATCTGTATCTGCAGGGCAGCCGTCTGGTCGCTGTGGGAGACAACCGGATTGTCGGCTATGACATCAGCGGCGTGCCGGAAGAGAGATGGAATACGCAGCTGAGCAATCAGATTCGGATGGCAGATTATACGGACGGATATTATGCGGTCGTATATGGGACGGAACTGAGTCATATGGATGCCGGACTGGAGAATATGCTGGTACTCTATAATATGAACGGAGAAGAAGTATATCGGAAGCAGCTGGAGAATCCATCGTTTTTGCAGGCGGTGGGAGGACAGTTTGTCTATGGAGAGGGCAGAAGCTACGTATGCATAGACAATAAGGGACGCAGCCGATGGTTTTATAACGCGCTGGAGGATGTGGAAGCCTTTTATTGGCTGACAGAGGGCAAGAGTGTACTGAAAGTAAGCGGCAGCAGCATCCAGACGATGAATGTTGTAGGCGCGGAAAAGGCGGAGGATAGAACGTCATGAATCAGGCAGTCAAGGTTCTGCTGGACCTTTTGGTGATCTTTCTGTTTGTACTGGGGATCGCGAAAGGAGCAAAGAAAGGATTTGTACAGACATTGTATCAGGCGATACGGTGGATTGTGTGTATTATTCTGGCTCAGATTCTGTATCCGTATGTAGCGGAGTTCCTGCAGAAGATTGGGCTGACCGGGATGATCCAGAAGAGTCTGGAGGGCATGATCGGCTCGGCCATGCAGGGCAGTGGGAATACAAGTATGATTCAATCGCTGCCGCTGCCGGATTTCTTGAAGGATGTACTGATCAGCAATGACAATAGTGCCGTATATGAGCTTCTGAATGTAACGACGCTGACAGGATACGTGGCGGCGTACCTGGCGAGGATGGCAGTCAACGCGCTTTCCATCCTGCTTCTGCTGGTACTTGCGATCGTGGGAACCAAGCTGATCGGAGCGGCGCTGGACATTCTGCCCAAGCTGCCGGTGATTCACAGTCTCAACGCTTTTCTGGGGGGCGTAGCAGGAATCCTGTCCGGAATCTTCTATGTCTGGCTGCTTGGGCTGCTGGTGTTTTTTGTGGCAGTCATCGGTTCTCAGGCATGGCTGTCCGACGCGGCGGCGCAGACTGTATTGCTGAATTTCGCGAATGAATTCAATCCGCTGCTGCGCTGGGCGGTAAGTTTTACAAATTGACCGAACCATACTTGACAGTAAGGCATAAGCGCTATATAATAAGGGACGTATTGCTGGGGGAGTCTGCGGACTGAGAAAGTATACGGGCAACCGTACTGACCCTTTGTACCTGATCCGGGTGATACCGGCGGAGGGAAGCATGTGTCCATTTGTCAGCATGGACCGGGGTAGTCCTACTCTCCTCCTGAATTAAAGGAGGATTTTTTTATGCAGGAATTTTTTGAAGCTTGGTATGGACAGTTGGCGACGGCAATTGTAGCGATTGTACTGATTCTGGTAGGCGTAGGAGTCAGCATGCGCGGCAAGAGTTCCAAGCAGGCCACAAGGATGCTGGTGTTCTCCGCGATGGCGATCGCTCTGGCGATGGTTCTGTCCTTTTTGAAGATTGTAAAGATGCCGCAGGGCGGTTCGATTACGCTTTTCAGCATGTTTGCGATTACGTTGATCGGTTATTTTTACGGACCGGCGCAGGGAATTCTCTGCGGTATGGCCTATGGTCTTCTGCAGATGATGTTAGATCCGTATGTGATTCATCCGCTGCAGCTTCTGGTGGATTATCCGCTGGCTTTCGGAGCGCTGGGACTGTCCGGCTTCCTGAATAAGCGCCCTGACGGCCTGCTGGCAGGCTACATACTAGGTGTATTTGGGCGTCTTGTCATGGCTGTGATATCGGGCGTCGTCTTCTTCGCGGAATATGCGGGCGATATGGATCCGTTCCTGTATTCCGTCGGTTATAACATCGCGTACCTGGGCGGAGAAGTGCTTCTGACCGCGGTCGTCTTTATGGTGATTCCGTCCGTCAAGAAGGCGGTAGAGAAGATCCGCGTTATGGCACAGGCACAGTAAACTTTCAGGATAGTATTGCTAAAGAGATAAGCACGTAAAAAACTCTGCAACCCGCTAGCTGACAAGGGTTGCAGAGTTTTTTTATTTCTAAAAAAATTCATTGCATTTTATATAGAATGGTGATAGAATAAGAGTGGCTCCAGGGGGGCCAGAATTATTATCCGGGGAAAGCCCGAGATTACAGTTGAAAAAGGAGAACAGTTTAATGGCAATGGAAGTTTTTGAAACCTACGAGTCTGAAGTGCGCTCTTATTGCCGCAAATTCACGTCTGTTTTTCAGACCGCAAAGGGTTCCAAAATTTGGGACGAAGAAGGCCGGGAGTATATCGATTTCTTTGACGGCGCTGGCGCGTTAAATTATGGCCATAACAATGACTATATCAAGGAAAGATTGATTGATTATCTCCAGAAAGACGGAATCGTTCACGCTCTTGATATGTATACGACACCGAAGCGTGAATTTATCGAGTATTTTGAAGAGCATATTCTGCAGCCCCGAGGTCTTGATTATAAGATCATGTTTACAGGCCCGACAGGTACGAACGCGATTGAAGCGGCACTGAAGCTGGCGCGTAAGGTAACAGGACGGACCAATATTTTTGCGCTGATGGGATGCTTCCACGGTATGACTATGGGAGCGTTGTCCCTGACTACGGATATGGCTTCCCGCAAGGGAGCGGGTGTGCCGCTGCATGATGTGACGCATATCCCGGCGCCGTATATGTTCCCGGAACTGGATACGGTAGCGTATATGGAGAGACTCCTGACGGATGATCACTCCGGCGTAGAGAAGCCGGCGGCTCTGGTTCTGGAGACGGTACAGGCAGAGGGCGGCATCTATGTCTTTGATCCGGAGTGGCTGAGACAGATTGAAGCGTTCTGCCATAAGCATGGGATCATGCTCATTGCGGACGATATTCAGGTAGGATGCGGCCGTACAGGCAGTTTCTTCTCCTTTGAGAGAGCAGGAATCAAGCCGGATATGGTAGCTCTGTCCAAGTCCATCGGCGGCTATGGTCTGCCCATGGCGCTGCTGCTGTTCAAGCCGGAGCTGGATATCTGGAAGCCAGGCGAGCATAACGGAACGTTCCGCGGCAACCAGCCGGCGTTTGTAGCAGCGAAGGCGGCACTGGAGTTCGGTAATTCAACGCATCTGTATGAGAAGGTCAACGACAAGGCCAGGATCGTGGAGGAGTTCCTGAAGACCAGAATCCAGGCCATCGATCCGGCTCTGGAGATTCGAGGCATCGGACTGATCTGGGGCATCGATATGAGCAAGGCGGCGCCGGTGGGCACCTGCCGTAAGGTCGTTACCGAGTGCTTCAAGAATCATCTGATTATCGAGCAGGCAGGCCGAGACGACTGTGTTCTGAAGCTGATGCCGGCTCTGACGATTCCGGAAGAGGAACTGAAGGCAGGCCTGGAGATCATCGAGAAGTCGATCAAGGCTGTACTTCATGGCGAACAATAATTTACATCTTTTGGCGCAGATAACTCAGGTGGGGCTCATGATGCTGATCCCCATCCTGGGCTGTGTCCTGATCGGAATATGGCTGGACGATCTGTGGCAGTGTTCCCCCTGGGTAACCGTGGCGGGAGCGCTATTGGGGATCGCCGCAGCCTTTCGTAATTTATTGGTATGGAATGCGAGGATGACGCATATGTCAGAGGATACAAGGGATCCTCTGTGCCCGAAAGGAGAGAATAAAAATGGAACAGGCCCCCAAAACTGATACGTCTGCTTTTTGGCAGCTGTCATGGAAGATCGGTGTAATAGGACTTGTGATTTTTATTGTAGGCTGTTTTTTCACGGACTATCAATCCTGGGGATTGGGCGTTCTGATCGGCACGGCCTTTACGATTCTGCGCCTCAAGCTGATGGAGCTGTCCATCCGGCACGCGGTGCAGATGGATGAAGCGAAAAAGGCAAGCGGATACGGCAATTTCCAGTTTATGCTGCGTCAGTTTCTCGCTGTTGTAGTTCTGGCGGCCGTGGCGATTGCGCCGGGAATTGATCCGATCGGAGCCGTTCTGCCGATGTTCGGAATGCAGCTCGCTTCCTATTGGCAAAGTGCGCTGGATCGCAGAAAGCCCAAAGATCCGAATCAGAAGTATGTGGAGTGGGAAGACGACGAGACAGAAGAGAAGGACGAAGAGTGGGATCGTTGGGAGACATACAATCTGAAGGCACGAAAAAAAATAAAAAAGACCAAGTCACAGAACGATAAAATGTGATGATTTTTAGACAACTACGCCGAAATGTCTATTGAACTTCCCCTAAAAGTCGGGTATAATATTTTCAAGACCGTTTTGTAGGAGTATTTTCTCAGACAGGAGGTGAGAGTCATGAATACGATATTGCTCGCAGAAGCGGATGAAATCAGTATGGAGATCGAAGTGCTGCACCACTTTAACGTGTTCGGAATCGATTTTGCGTTTACGAATTCGTTGTGGTATGCGCTTTGGATCTCTGCATTTCTGATTTTGTTCGCTTTTATTGTAAATCGTAAACTGAAGCATGTGGATCCCATGAAGCCGCCGAAGGGGCTGCAAAACGCGCTGGAGCTGGTGATTTCTACGTTGGAGAACTTTACGGTAGAGACAATGGGGGCAGCAGGAAAAAAGTTCGCGGCTTTTTACGGATGTCTTTTCCTATATATTATGTGCTGTAATCTGTCCGGCATGTTTGTATGGTTTATAGTTAAGGATCATGCGATAGTGATCGATTTTATCCGCCCGCCTACAGCGGATCTTGCGGTGACACTGAGTCTGGCCCTGATCACTTTCTTTATGACACAGTTCTTTGGTATCAAGAGCAAAGGCATCTTGGGAAGACTGAAGTCGCTGACAGAGCCGATCGCGCTGCTGACCCCGATCAATCTGATCGGAGAGGTGGCCAACCCGATTTCACTGTCGTTCCGTTTGATGGGCAATATTCTGGCCGGAACGATTATCATGGCGCTGTATTATGGAATGATGCCGTATTTTGCGTATTTATTGACGCCGGCGCTGCATTTTTATTTTGATCTGTTTGCGGGAATTCTGCAAAGCTTTATCTTTATGATGCTGAGTATGATTTATGTCAGCGGTGCAATGGAATAATAAATCACAGGAGGAAATGAATTATGGCTTATGATGTAGCAGAGGGAAGCGCATTGATTATGGCGGCTTCCGCAATTGGAGCAGGTATCGCGATGATTTCCGGATTTGGTACAGGTATCGGACAGGGCTACGCGGCCGGTAAGGGCGCGGAAGCGGTAGGCAGACAGCCGGGAGCGGCTTCTGACATTACAAGAACCATGCTGATGGGTGCCGCGGTTGCGGAGACGACAGGTATCTATGGACTGTTTATCGCAATTATGCTGGTATTTGCCAATCCGCTGATCAGCCGGTATGTGGAGTTGTTTCAATAAAAAAGCGATTCATAGGGAGGTGGTGCGATGTATCAGTTCGTGCTTCTGAGTGAATCGTATATGATTGATTTTGGCCAGATGGTTCCGCAGCTGGTATTCCATATGATCATGGTACTGGTGATGTTCTTTGTCTTAGGAAAGCTTTTGTTTAAGCCGGTACAAAAGATCCTGGAAAAGAGAAAAGAGACCGTCGAGGGACAGATTGAGGGGGCCAAAAAGGATCAGGAGACAGCGAAGGCGCTTCGCGAAGAGTATGAAGCCAAGCTTCAGAATGTAAATGAGGAGCGCGACAGAATCCTGGCGGAAGCCTATAAGACCGCGAAAAAGCGTGAAGAAGTCATTCTGGAAGAAGCGCGGCAGGAAGCGGCGCTGATTAAGGAGCGTACAAGAAAAGACTTGGAGCGTGAGCAGGCCAAGGCACGGGATGAACTGCGTAAGGAAACAGTGCAGATGGCAGTGATGCTTGCGCAGAGATTTGTGAGCGCTTCGATCCGTCCGCAGGATCAGAATGCCTTGATTGAAGAGGCATTGGCCGGGGTGGAGGATGCCGAATGGAAAGTATGATAGCCGGCCGGTATGCCAGAGCGTATTATGAGCTTGCGCAGGAAAAGAAGCTGCAAAAAGAGCTGGATCAGGACAGCGTTCTGCTGCGCCAGACCATGGAGCAGTATCCGCAGCTGATGAAGATGATGGAGGCGCCGGAGATTCCGGCGGAGCGTAAGCGGGCCTCCATGGAGCATATCTTTGGCGGAAGCTGTCAAAAGGAAACGCTGGAGCTGGTGGCTCTGCTGCTTCGCAAGGGTAGGATTGCCTATCTGACGGATATCCTAAAGGAGTATGACCGCCTGTCGGCACTGCAGCGCGGCGAGGCGACGGCCTGGGTCCGTTCCGCGTCAGAGCTTTCTGAGCAGCAGCGAATACAGCTGCAA
>CAVGBV010000007.1:6271-16808 GCA_963627615.1 Alloprevotella sp. | reverse complement strand
GCGGAGAGAAGGTGGGGTGAAATATGGCAATTCGACCGGAAGAAATCAGCGCCATTATTAAGCAGGAACTCGAGGGATATGTCAGCGGCTCATCCATGGATGAGGTTGGGACAATTCTGACAGTGGGCGACGGTATCGCCCGTATCTATGGACTGCAAAACGCGATGGCGGGAGAACTGCTGGAATTTCCCGGAAGAGTCATGGGAATGGTACTGAACCTGGAAGAGGATAATGTCGGTGCGGTTCTCTTGGGAGATGACAGTCATATAAAAGAAGGCGATCTGGTCAAGCGTACCGGCCAGGTTGCGCAGGTACCGGTAGGCGACGCGATGATCGGACGAGTCGTTAACGCGCTTGGACAGCCGATCGATGGTAAGGGACCGATCGAGACCGACCGGACAAGGCCGGTGGAGCGTGTCGCTCATGGCGTACTGGAGCGTAAATCCGTAGATACGCCGTTGCAGACGGGTATTAAGGCGATCGATGCGATGGTGCCGATCGGCCGGGGACAGCGTGAGCTGATCATCGGCGACCGTCAGACAGGTAAGACGGCGATCGCGATCGATACGATCATCAATCAAAAAGGCAAGAATGTAAAGTGTATCTATGTGGCGATCGGACAGAAGGCTTCTACCGTTGCGCAGTTGGTGAAGGTGCTGGAGGAGCATGACGCCATGGATTATACGACGATTGTGTCCGCGACGGCCAGTGAGCTGGCGCCTCTGCAGTATCTGGCTCCGTATTCAGGATGCGCGATCGGTGAGGAATGGATGGAGCGGGGACAGGACGTATTGATCGTCTATGATGACTTGTCCAAGCATGCCGCGGCATATCGTGCCATGGCGCTTCTTTTGAAGAGACCGCCGGGACGTGAGGCATATCCCGGAGACGTATTCTATCTGCATTCCAGACTTTTGGAGCGTGCATCCAAGTTGTCGGATGAGCTGGGCGGAGGTTCTTTGACGGCGCTGCCGATCATCGAGACACAGGCCGGAGACGTATCCGCGTATATTCCGACCAACGTGATTTCCATCACGGACGGGCAGATCTATCTGGAGACGCAGCTGTTCAATCAGGGCGTTCGTCCGGCCGTAAACGCCGGTTTGTCCGTATCCCGCGTAGGCGGAGCGGCACAGACGAAGGCAATGAAGAAGATGGCGGCGTCCCTGCGTGTAGAACTGGCACAGTACCGTGAGCTGGAATCCTTCTCGCAGTTTGGTTCTGAACTGGACAAGGATACGAGAGAGCGACTGGAGCATGGTAAGAGACTGGTAGAGGTCCTGAAGCAGCCGCAGTATCAGCCGATGAGCATGCAGAATCAGGTAATGATGCTGTACGCGGTCAATAAGCGGTATCTGGCAGATATTCCGGTGTCCGAGGCTCTGACCTTTGAGGAGCGATTCCTCAAGTATATGGAGAGCAGATATCCTGAAGTCGGCCAGAAAATCGCAGAAGAAGGAGTGCTGTCGGCTGAGACGGAGGAACGCCTGAAGACGGCTTTGCAGCAGTTCAAGCAGGAGTACGCCAGGGAGGCTGAGTGATGGCAGGAACAAGACAGCTGCAGCTGCGCATGAAGAGCGTTCAGGGAACGCAGCAGATCACCAGAGCCATGAAATTGGTGTCTACGGCCAAGCTCCAAAAAGTACGGACGATGGTCGAAGCCAATAAAGAGTATTTTACAAGCATACAGGATACGGTGCGTTCTATTGTAGAGCACTCCGGATCCTACGTGCTGCAGCCTTACATGAGCCAGCGGCAGAGCGGAAAGGACGCGTATTTGGTGATTACATCCGACCGCGGCCTAGCGGGAGGCTATAATTCCAATGTCTGCAGGCTGGCGCAGGAAGCGATACAGAATCAGGAAGAAGCAGTGATCCTTAGCATAGGGCATAAAGGAAGGGAGTATTTTCAGAGACGGGGCTATACGGTCGAAGAAGAATACAAAGCGTTGGAAGAGATTCCGCGGTACGCGGAGGTGCGGGAAATCGGCGAAGAGCTGATGCGCCGCTACCTGAACGGCGAATACCGTTCGATCTATGTCGTGTATACTTCCTTTATCAATACGCTGTCCCAGCAGGCAAAACTGTTAAAATTATATCCGCTGTCGCAGGAAGATTTTGAGCCGGTCGAGGCAAAAGGCAAGGAAGCGCTGATGAATTTTGAACCGTCCGGCGAGGCGGTATTGGGATATGTGATCCGGCAATACATCAACGCCGTATTGTTCGGAGCGCTGATGGAGTCAGCGGCCAGCGAGCAGGGCGCGCGTATGACGGCGATGGATTCGGCAACGGATAATGCGCAGAATATTGTAGATTCTCTTCGCCTGAAGTACAATCGGGTGCGTCAGAGCAATATTACGCAGGAATTGACGGAGATCATCAACGGTAGCAGCGCTGTGGACTAAAGATAGTATCGAATACGGTTTTACAAGGAGTAGAATATGGCACAGGAAAATAAAAAGGAACGTCCGGAGGGCGTGATCCAACAGATCATCGGCGCCGTGCTGGACATCCGGTTCCCAGCCGGAAGCCTTCCTTCACTGTATAACGCGGTGGAGATTCCCAGACAGGATGGAAGCGTCCTCGTTGCGGAAGTGTCGCAGCATCCGGGAGACGATGTGGTGCGGTGCATTTCCATGGGATCAACCGATGGATTGGTGCGGGGAATGAAGGCATATGATACAGGAAGCGCGATCAGCGTACCTGTAGGAAAGCAGACGCTGGGGCATCTGTTTGATGTAACCGGAGAAGCGCTGGACGGCGCGGATATGACCGGTGTGGAGCGGTGGCCGATTCACAGGCCGAGCCCAGCGTTTACCGAGCAGTCTACAGAGATGGAAATCCTGGAAACGGGAATCAAAGTAGTTGATTTGCTTTGTCCGTATTCCAAGGGAGGAAAAATCGGACTTTTCGGCGGCGCCGGTGTAGGTAAGACGGTGCTGATTATGGAGCTGATCCGGAATATCGCGACGGAACACGGTGGATATTCTGTCTTTACGGGAGTCGGAGAGCGTACCCGTGAGGGAAATGATCTGTATCATGAGATGAAGGAGTCCGGCGTTCTGGACAAGACTACGCTGGTATTCGGTCAGATGAACGAGCCGCCTGGCGCGAGAATGCGTGTAGGACTGACGGGGCTTACCATGGCGGAGTATTTCCGGGATCAGAGCGGACAGGATGTACTGCTCTTTATCGATAATATATTCCGTTTTATTCAGGCGGGTTCGGAGGTATCGGCTCTGCTGGGCCGTATGCCTTCCGCGGTAGGATATCAGCCGACATTGGCGAATGAGGTGGGAGCGCTTCAGGAGCGGATCACCTCTACGAGAAATGGTTCCATCACCTCCGTTCAGGCGGTCTATGTACCGGCGGACGACCTGACGGACCCGGCGCCTGCCACAACGTTTGCGCATCTGGACGCGACAACGGTTCTGTCCCGTTCGATCGCGGAGCTGGGAATCTATCCCGCAGTGGATCCGTTGGAGTCTACCTCCAGAATTCTGGATCCCAAGGTGGTAGGAGAAGAGCATTACCGGACGGCGCGGGATGTGCAGGCCATCTTGCAGAGATACCATGAGCTGCAGGATATCATCGCGATTTTGGGTATGGATGAATTGGGAGACGAAGATAAGCTGACGGTCAGCCGTGCCAGAAAGATTCAGCGTTTCCTGTCGCAGCCATTCCATGTCGCTGAGAACTTTACCGGAGTCAGCGGCGCGTATGTTCCGTTGTCAGAGACGATACGCGGATTCCGTGAAATTCTGGACGGTATGCATGACGATCTCCCGGAGAGTGCGTTCCTGATGGTAGGAACGATCGAAGAGGCTGTGGAGAAGGCTCGAGAGGGGAAGTGACCTCATGGCTGAGAAGATGCTGCGTTTGCGGATCGTAACACCGGAGCGCCGGGTGTACGAGGGCGAAGTAAAGAGAGTCCTCTTTGAGAGTATGGACGGACAGATGGGAGTCCTGCCCGGACACATTCCGCTTACAACAGTGATCCAGACCTCGGTATTCCAGGTCGAGGAGACGGAGCGCACCAGAGAATTGGCTGTGCATCAGGGATTTGTAGAGATTCAGGCAGATCGGGTAACCGTATTGACGGAGACGGCGGAATGGCCGGACGAAATCGATATGGAACGGGCACAGAAGGCATATGACAGGGCCAAGGAACGATTGGAACATCCGCAGGAGGGAATCACGGATATACAGCGGGCTCAGATCGCTTTGAGCAAAGCGCTGACCCGGATGCGGGTTCTCAAGAAAAGTCAGGAGTAAGCGGTGACTGGAATCATATTGGATTCAGAATTTGATTTAGGGCGGTTCTTGCTGGAGAATTACGGCAAGCCCGCCCTTGGGTTTCTAGAAAACCTGATATTGGCGATCATTGTTTTTGTAGTCGGCTGGAAACTGATTGGATACGCGGTGCGGATGCTGCGCCGCGCGGTAGAAAAGCATAAGTTTGACATAACACTGGAAAAGTTTGTAATATCCCTGGTCAGTGCGCTGCTGCGCATCTTTTTGGTGGTACAGTGTCTGGGGATTTTGGGGATAGAGTCGGCGTCTTTGGTAACACTTCTGGGCGGTTCGACGCTGGTTGTCGGATTGGGATTGCAGGGGAGCCTCGCTAATTTTGCCGGAGGAGTGATGATCCTGCTGCAGAAAACCTTTCAAGTCGGAGATTATATTTCGGACGGAACGCATGAGGGGACAGTAGAGAGCATCAACATCATCAGTACGAGGATCCGTACGCCGGACAATAAATTGATCACACTGCAGAATGGAGCGTTGTCCAACGCGGCTGTGACAAATTATTCAGCATATAATGAAAGAAGACTGGACTTTAATTTCAGTATCGGCTATAATGCAGATATGGAGCTCGCGAAAAAAGGAATCCTGAACGTAATGCGGCAGGACGCAAGGGTTCTTCAGGAGAAGGATATGGCTGTCCTGGTGAAGAATCATGGCGATTCGGCCATCGAGCTGTTCGCGTATTGCTGGGTGAAGCGGGAGGACTACTTTCGGACCGGTTCCGATATTCGGGAAAGGGTCAAGATGGTTTTTGACGAAGAGGGGATCTCGATTCCCTATCCGCAAATGGATGTACATCTGATAAAGGAGAAAAAAGAGTGAAAGAAGTATCGTTACGGAGGATGGCCGAGTATTTCAAGCTGGAAAACATGACTCCGCAGATTCCACTGGATGAGATCTATATTGAAAACGATGAAATCAACCGTCCCGCGCTTCAGCTGACAGGGTATTATAAATATTTTGATAATGAAAGAATTCAGCTGATCGGGCAGGTGGAGGAGTCGTACCTCAGCAACGTGCCCAAGGAACAGTACCGGCAGATCTGGAAAGACCTTTTTTCTAAAAAGATTCCCTGTATCGTCGTTTGCCGGGGACTGGAGTGCCGAAGTGAATTCCTGGAGGAGGCCAATCGCGCCAATACGCCGATTCTGCGGACGCAGATGCCTACGACGCAGTTCATGGGGCGGCTGATCCAGTATCTGCGGACTGTTTTGGCGCCGCAGATCTCGATTCACGGAGTCCTGGTCGATATATACGGCGAAGGCGTACTGATCACCGGCGAGAGTGGAATCGGTAAGAGCGAAACCGCGTTGGAGCTGGTGCGGCGAGGACATCGTCTGGTCGCGGACGACATGGTGGAGATCCGCAGGGTCGGAGAAAATGAGTTGATCGGCACGAGTCCGGAGGTACTGCGCTATTTTGTCGAGCTGCGGGGCATCGGTATCGTAAACGTCAAAGAGATCTATGGAGTGGAAGCGGTCAAGGAGTCTCAGGAGATTGATATGGTAATTCATCTGGAGGCCTGGGATTCCAATAAAACATATGACCGTGTGGGAATGGTGAACGAGACGACAATGCTTCTGGGGAGCGAAGTGGTCTGCTATACGATTCCGATTCATCCGGGACGGAATCTGGCGGTAATCATCGAGACGGCAACCATCAACCATCGTGCGAGAAAGCTCGGGTATAACGCGGCGGAGGAGCTGACACGACAGGTGTCCCTGAACATTCAGAAGCGGCAGCAGGAGCGGGAAGAAGCGGAAAAGAGGAAGAAAAAATGATATATGCGGGAATCGATCTTGGAGGAACAGGAATCAAGGCGGCGCTGGTTGATCAGCAGGGAAGGATCCTGCGGAAAAAGACGGTGCCTACCGGCACTTCTCGTCCATGGCAAGAGATCGCGGCGGATATGAACGCGCTGGTGAAAGATCTGGCGGAGGCCGAAGGTATCGGACTGAAGGAGATCGCCGGTGTCGGACTGGGAGTTCCCGGAGCGGTGGATCTGGAGCGCGGAGAGCTGATCTACGCGCCGAATCTTCCGACATGCAGGCATACGCCTTTTCGCAAAAGCGTGGAAGAGACGCTGGGGATCCCGCTGTATCTGGATAATGATGCCAATGTAGCGGCATTGGGAGAGAGTATGTTTGGCGCAGGCGGCGGTCAGACCCGGTGCAGCGTGATGATCACGCTGGGAACGGGAGTCGGCGGCGGCGTCATTATCGACGGCAGGATTTTTGCCGGAGCGTATCATGGCGGCACAGAGCTGGGGCACCTGGTGATTCATGAGGACGGAGAGCCCTGCGGTTGTGGGCGCAAGGGATGCTGGGAGGCATATAGCTCGGCAACCGGCCTGATCCGCGAGGGAAGAAAAGCGGCGGAAGAGAATCCGGATTCCAAGCTCTGGGAACTGTGCGGCGGCGATCTGGAACGGCTGGACGGCAAGATGATCGGAGATGCGGCCGATCTTGGAGATCCAGCGGCCGAGCGGGTGATGGCAGAGTATCTGCATCATCTGGCAGTGGGACTGGGGAACATATATAATATTTTTCAGCCGGAGGTCCTGATTCTGGGCGGCGGCGTATCCGGACGGGGCGAGAAGCTTCTGAAGCCGCTGTATGAGCTTTTGCGGCCGGAGATCTTTGGCGGGGATATGAGCCGTGTGGATATCCGGATCGCGACCTTGGGAAATGACGCCGGTGTGATCGGAGCGGCATGCCTTGTTATGCAGGGCCAGTAAGAGGCGAGGAGATGACAGGATGGATACGGCAGAATTGAGAGAGATTGTCGGAGAAGAGCATGTACAGGAGAACGTCAGTCTGGCGGGTTATACGACGTTTCGAATCGGCGGACCGGCAGATGTCCTGGTACAGGCCGGAGAGGAAGAGCAGCTGGAAAGGGTCCTGGCGTGGTGCCGGGAGAGTGGACGGCCATGGATTCTTCTGGGCCGTGGAAGCAATGTTCTGGTCGATGATGCCGGATTTCGCGGAACGGTCATCCTGCTGGACGGGACACTGGCACAGATCGAAGTCCGGGGAGACCAGATTACGGCGGGAGCCGGAGCCTCTCTGGCCAGGATCGCGAGGACAGCGTTGGAACATGAACTGACAGGAGTGGAGTACGCGGCCGGAATCCCAGGAACTCTGGGCGGCGCGGTCTATATGAATGCCGGAGCCTATGGCGGCGAGATTGGACGGACGGTTTCCAGTATCCGCTATCTGGACAAGGAAGGAATTCATGAGATCGGGCCGGAGGAAGCCGGATTCGAGTACCGCAGCAGCCGTTTTATGCGGGAAAACGCCATCGTGCTGGGAGCGGAGATGACGCTTCAGCCAGGGGACAGACAGGCAATCATGGACCGGATGCAGGAGCTTGCCGAACAGAGAAAAAGCAAGCAGCCGCTGGAGTACCCAAGCGCGGGCAGCATGTTCAAACACCCGGAGGGCTTTTTCGCAGGCAAGCTGATCCAGGACGCGGGACTTGCCGGATATAGTGTGGGCGGCGCTCAGGTATCGGAAAAGCATTGCGGATTTGTCATCAACCGGGGAAACGCGACGGCAGAGGATGTCCGTGAGCTGGTGCGGCAGGTCGCGGATCGGGTGGAGCAGACCTTTGGCGTCCGTCTGGAGCCGGAGGTGCGGTATTTGTCTCAAGAAGGATTGAAGCCTTTACTGGCATAGAAAGGAGCCATATGCATTATCTGATTGTGACGGGGATGAGCGGCGCAGGAAAGACATCAGCGATTCATGCATTGGAGGACCTGGGATATTACTGCGTGGATAATCTTCCGCCCACGCTGATTCCAAGATTTGTAGAGCTGTGGAGGACGACGCCGGGAAATGAAAAACGCGCGGCTTTTGGTGTGGATATCCGCAGCTGGCGGTATTTTGATCAGCTCAGCCAGATACTTGCAGAGCTTAAGGAGAAGGGAATTCAGGTAGAAGTTCTCTATATGGACTGCCGGGATGAGGAATTGATCCGCCGTTATAAGACAACCCGGCGGATGCATCCGCTGCAGGCTTCGGATCCGTCGATTCATCGGCTGGAGGAGGCTTTGGCATTGGAGAGAAAGTGCCTGGAGCCTATGCGCGCGCAGGCGGATTATGTGATGGACACCTCCGATGTGAATGTCTGGCAGAACCGTAGGACCATTCAGGATCTTTTCGGAGACGGCAAGGCTCGTCCGGGACTGAAGATCCAGCTCCTGTCTTTTGGATTCAGCCGGGGGATTCCCGCGGACTGCGATCTTGTACTGGATGTACGGTTCCTGCCCAACCCTTACTATTTGGAAACCCTGCGGGAGCATACCGGCGAAGAGGAATGCGTCCGGGAATATGTGATGCAGGACGGCAATGGACAGATTTTTTTGGATAAGCTGTTGGACATGCTGGAGTTCCTGATTCCGCTATACGAAAAGGAGGGGAAAAGCCAGCTTGTCATAGGGATCGGCTGCACCGGAGGAAGGCATCGGTCAGTATCGATGGCAGTACTCGCTGAAAAGGCACTCAAGGAGAAGGGAAGGAATGTCTCCTGTTATCATCGGGATATCGTGAGGAGAGGATGAAATGAGTCAGAAGTCTTTTTCTGCGGGCGTTAAAAATGAATTGGCAAAAAAATACGCGCCGGACAGAAAAGGCCTGAAAGCAGAGCTGTGTGCGCTGCTGAATACAGGGGCCAAAATCGAAAACTCTCCATGGCGTATACAATTTCAGACAGAACAGCAGTCAATTATAAAAAAGGTCTTTACATTAGTTGAAAAATTGTATAAAATAAAGATGACGGTTTCCGTCAGGACAGGATGGCAGCACAAGTGGGTCCAGTACATAGCCGTGCTGAGCGAACCATCCGCGGTATATCATATCCTGGCAGAACTGGGTCTTATCAGCGGCTCAGATTATGTACGCAGAATTCCTGCGGAATGGGCAGGCGGCAGCGGAGCGCAGGCATATATTCGGGGAGCTTTTCTGGGCAGCGGGTCTTTGACCAATCCTCAAAAAAATTACCATGCGGAGCTGATCAATGTTTCCAGGGACCACCAGGAGGCCCTGCAGGAGCTGATGGGGTATTACGACCTGGAGATGCATATGATTGCCAGAAAGCGCCAGCATCAGAGCGTATATGTGTTATACCTGAAGGAAGGAGAACAGATTGTGGATCTCCTCAATGTCATGCAGGCGTATACGGCTTTGATGGATTTGGAGAATATCCGAATTGAGAAAGAGATGCGCAATCAGATCAACCGCTCGGTCAATTGTGAGGCGGCCAACCTGCAGAAAGTCGTGCAGGCGGCATATAAGCAGGTTAGGGATATCGAATATCTGATCAGTCAGGTCGGATGGGAAGGCTTGCCAGCGTCCCTCTCACAGATGGCGAGAGTACGGCTGGAGCATCAGGATGAAAGTCTGCAGGAACTGGGAAGATTGCTGGATCCGCCGGTAGGCCGTTCCGGTGTCAATCATCGTCTGCGTAAGCTGTCGCAGATGGCCGAACAATTACGGCAGGAAAAAATGATGGATATAGAGTAAATATCAGGAGGAGATCAAAATGATCGAAAAGCAGGTTAAAGTAACATTAGAAGACGGACTGGAATCCCGTCAGGCGGCTATGTTTGTACAGGTGGCAAACAAATATTCCAGCCGTATCTACATCATCATGGAGGACAAGCAGGTTAACGCCAAGAGTATCATGGGAATTGTGTCCTTGGGAATGCTGAAGGATGAAGAGGTTACGCTGCAGGCGGACGGCCCGGATGAGGCGGACGCGGTAAGCGAGCTGGCCAAGATGCTGGGGAAGTAAATACAAACATAAGCGTCAACCTGTCAGGGTTGGCGCTGTTTTCTATGGGGGAAAAGCGATGAAGAATTTCACATATTATGCGCCGACGCGGGTGCTGTTCGGCAAAGGAACGGAAGAAGAACTGGGAAAGATTGTTTCCGGATATGGTTTCCATAAAGTGCTGATTCATTTCGGCGGCGGAAGCGTGAAGCGTTCCGGTCTGTTGGAGCGCCTGGAAAAATCCCTTGCGGCGGCAGGGGTGGAGTATGTGGAGTTTGGCGGAGTGCAGCCCAATCCAAAGCTGTCTCTGGTACGGGAGGCCATTCAGGTATGCGTTCGGGAGCAAGCGGATTTGGTTTTGGCTGTCGGCGGCGGTTCGGTGATCGATTCCGCCAAATGCGTCGCTGCGGGAGCGGCTGAGCCGTCAGTGGATCCGTGGGAATATCTGAGCCGTGTGA
>CAVGBV010000007.1:2628-6261 GCA_963627615.1 Alloprevotella sp. | reverse complement strand
GTGTGAAAACGGTGGATAAGTCGCTGCCGGTCGGCGTAGTGCTGACGATCGCCGCGTCCGGCAGTGAGATGAGTTCCTCCTGCGTAATCACCAAGGAAGAGGGCGCGCTGAAACGCTCCTTTAATTCGGATCTCAGCCGGCCGCTGTTTGCGATTATGAATCCGGAACTGACATATTCCGTCAGTAAGTTTCAGACGGGATGCGGCACGGTGGATATCATGATGCATACATTGGAGCGATATTTCGGGACCGATGGAGAAGCTCCGCTGACGGATCGCCTTGCGGAGGGACTTCTGAAGGAAGTGATCGAGGCAGGGCGTATCGCTGACCGTGAACCGGATAATTATGAAGCCAGAGCGGCGCTGATGTGGGCGGGCAGCCTTTCTCATAACAGCCTGACAGGGTTGGGACGGGATTACTTTATGACAGCGCATCAGATTGAGCATGAATTGTCCGGAATGTTTGACCAGGTAGCGCATGGAGCGGGGTTATCCGTATTGTTCCCGGCATGGTGCCGTTATATCTATAAGTACGCGATCCCGAGATTTTGTCAATACGCGGTTCGGGTGTGGAATCTGGATATGAATTATGAGCATCCGGAACGGACAGCGCTGGCTGGAATCCAGGCCACCGAAGAATACTTCCGCTCTCTGGGAATGCCTACGCGTATGGGAGAGTTGGGAATTACGCCGACGGATGCGCAGATCGAGGAGTTGGCGGAGAAGGCTACGTTTTTCGGTACGAGGATTATGCCGGACTATATTCCGATCGGGAAAAAGGAGATTATCGAGATTCTCCGGGAAGCGTTATAAAAGGAAAAAGGAAAATGGGATGCGGCCATACGGCCGCATCCCATTTTTAGATGTCATTCTGATTATATACCGCGGAGCCGAGCCAGCGCGGGCGCGGTTTTGAACTGGAAATGCCGGTCCAGCAGGTCGCCGAATACCGCTACCATTTTTCCCATGGTGAAAGCGGCAAGGACGGTGCCGATACCGAGACCGTCCAGACGGCCCAGAAAGCCAAAGGTCAGAAGTCCTGTGGTGGCAAGGCAGATCACGTCAAAGGCAATCTTGATCTTAGCATAGGAGATATGGGTGATCTGGGCCAATTCTCGGGGAAAGAGGTCTGTGGGAACAATGGGGAGGCTGCAGCGGTTGGACAGAGCGATGCCCAGGCTGATGAGCAGATAACTGACAATAAAATAGAGAATCTGGAAGGGCAGCCCCGTGGGGAGAAAACCGATCCATGCCTTGTGGACATCCAGCAGCTCTCCAAACACAAAGCCTACCACAAAGCTGCAAAGATACGATGGCACAAATTGCCGCCGAAGTATCATGAGACTCAACACCAGCGCGCCCTGAAAGAGGTAGGTCCATGTGCCCAGTGTCAGTATCGGGAGTACCTCAGAAAAGGCATAGGGAACGCTGGAAATGGCGGAGATTCCCGCACCGGAGTAGAGCATCAGCACTACGCCGAAGCTGTTGATGAATACCGCTATAATCAGCGCCAGTTCTCCTCGGAATGTCTTTTTTTCATCTGTTTTCATATCCGCAAATCCCTTTCTGTCAAAATAAATAGGTATGTGCCTTAGAGGCACATACCTATCTTGTCAGCAAATCGTATTTGGCAACCACAGGCTGCTCTTTATAAATGATTACGCACGGGTAATCACGTTGGACTTCAGACAATTAGCACAAACATGAAGAGTCTTGGGAGAGCCGTTAACAATCGCCTTTACGGTGCGGATATTGGGCTTCCACATTTTATTGGATCTTCTATGAGAGTGGCTGACCTGAATGCCGAAGTGTACTCCTTTTTCGCAGATATCGCATTTTGCCATGACGCACTGCACCTCCTTTTTTCGACTATTGCATAGGCTCCAGAAAAATGAACTCAAACTGCAACATTAGTATTCTATCAGATTTAAAAGAAAAAAGCAAGAGGTATTTTTGCCTTTTTAAAAAAAGTTGTGAAGCAAGGGGGAAAAGGTTGCAGAATCGCCGTATCTGTGGTATGATTAAGACACGCTATTTTACGAAGCGTGCTGTTGGTGATGAACAATCCGATCAGATGAGAAGGAGGATGTTGGATGGCAGCAAGAATTCAGACAGAATATGGAAATATATTGATCGATAACGAGGTCGTTGCAAGAGTTGCCGGTCTGGCGGCAATCGAGTGCTATGGTGTCGTCGGAATGGCGGCCATGAATGTAAAGGACGGAATCGTACAACTCCTGCTGGGAGACAGCCTGACCAAGGGGATCCGCGTGGAAGTGGATCCGGAGGGACAGGTTACGCTGGAGTTCCACATTATTGTAGAGTATGGGACCAAGATTTCGGCGATTGCGGACAATCTGATCAGTACAGTCCGTTATAGAGTATCGGATATGCTGGGAATTGAGGTATCCCATGTGGACATCTTTGTTGAAGGAGTCCGTGTGGACGGAAGTGAAAAATAACGGCGCAGGAGGTTGTTGCTTTGAGTAATGTAATTGATGCGGAGCAGTTTCGCTGGATGTTGGTAGCGGGCGCGAACCGCTTGGAGAAGAATAAGCAGGAAGTGGACGAGCTGAACGTATTTCCTGTACCGGACGGCGATACCGGCACCAATATGTGTCTGACGGTTATGTCTGCCGCTCGCGAAGTGATCAAGGCTGGTGAGGATGCGAGCGTAGAGCAGATCGCCAAGGCCCTGTCTTCCGGCGCGTTAAGAGGCGCCCGGGGCAATTCCGGTGTTATTGTGTCTCAGCTGTTCCGTGGAATATACCGAGGATTAAAGGGTGTCGAGGAGATCGATACAGCGGCATGGGCCGTGGCGATGCGCCAGGGTGTTGAGACAGCGTATAAGGCTGTAATGCGTCCCAAAGAGGGAACGATTTTGACGGTAGCGCGCGGTATGGCGGATGCGGCGGTCGAGGCGGCAGCCAGTGAGGATAGTCTGGCGGATCTGCTGCAGATCGTGATCGCACGGGGAGAAGAAGTGCTGGAGCAGACACCGGAGATGCTCCCTGTTTTGAAGGAAGCCGGTGTGGTGGATGCCGGAGGCAAGGGACTGCTGTATATTTATAAGGGTATGTATGCGTCCCTGATCGGCGAGGATACCGATCATACATTGCACGCGGACGCGAAGAAGCCGTCAGAGCAAAAGGCGGAGCCGGAAGCGGAGAAGAAGCAGGCACAGGCGGCTTTTGACACGGAAAGCATCAAGTTTGGATACTGCACGGAATTTATCGTACATTGCGCCAACGCGGAGAGTCATGAAGAGATGCTGAGAACATATCTCAGTAGCATCGGTGATTCGCTGGTCGTTGTGGCGGATTCGGATATTATCAAGATCCATGTCCATACCAATGATCCGGGCCTGGCGATTCAGAAGGGTCTTAGCCTGGGATATCTGAGCAACATGAAGATTGACAACATGCGCCTGCAGCATCAGAGTCTGGTCATTCAAGAAAAGGATCAGGTAAAAGAGCATCCGGTTCAGGAGCCGGAGAAGCCGGCGGAGCATAAGCAGTATGGATTTATCGCGGTTTCTATGGGCGAGGGCCTGACCAAGGTTCTCGAGGAACTGGGAGCGGATCAGGTGATCACCGGGGGACAGACGATGAACCCCAGTACCGAAGACATACTG
>CAVGBV010000007.1:0-2618 GCA_963627615.1 Alloprevotella sp. | reverse complement strand
GCTTCCAAGCTGGTGCAGGGCAAGGAGATTCTGGTCGTTCCTACCAGAAATGTTCCGCAGGGAATCACCGCTCTTCTCAACTTCGCGGCAGATTTTTCAGCTGAGGAGAATTTCAAAATGATGGAAGAGGCCATTCAGGAAGTGCATACGGGTATGACGACCTTCGCGATTCGTGATACGCGTCTGGGTGAGTTTGAGATTCATAAAGACGATATTCTCGGCATGCTGGATGGAGAGATGAGTGTTGTGGGTCAGGACGCGCAGGAGGTATCCCGCCAGCTGATCGATCATCTGCTGGATTACGATAAAGAGCTCTTTACCGTATATTATGGTGAAGACGCAAACGAAGCCTCAGCAATGGAGCTCGCGGAGTATATCGTTGGCAAGAACGCGGGCTGTGAAGTAGAAGTTCACAATGGCGGACAGCCGTTGTACCATTACATCATTTCTGCAGAATAAAATTACAGGAGGTTGCCGTGGAAGAACATAAAACGGCGCTGACAGAGTTAAAAGGCGTGGGCCATCAAAGGGCACGGGCCTTTTTTCATATCGGAATTGAAAGCGTAGAGGACTTGATCGGGTATTATCCCAGAGATTATGAGGACCGACGGGAGATCGTACCTGTGGCGTCGGTGGAGCCGGGACAGAATGTAATGCTGCGCGCACAGCTCATACATGCGCCCTCTACTTTCCGCAAGGGCAGACTTACAATTACGCGGGCACGGGCGGCCGATGCCAGCGGCAGCATACAGCTGGTCTGGTTCAATCAGACATATATCGCCAAAAACTTGCAGCCGGGCAAGGTATATGTATTTGCCGGACGGGCAGATCATAAGTATAATACACTGTCCCTGATCTCGCCCAAGTTTCATGAGGGCTTGGAGGAGGAGACGGGCATCCTGCCGGTGTATCCTTTGAGCGAAGGCTTAACACAGACACTGCTGCGGCAGACGATACGGCAGGCCCTGGAGCTTCCGGGGATTCTGGAATACATGCCGGAGGAGATACGGAGCCGGTATGGACTGTGTGAATATAATTACGCGATCCATCAGATTCATTTTCCGGACACTTATGAAGCGCTGGATATAGCGCGCCGACGGTTGATTTTTGACGAGCTGTTCATGTTGAGACTGGCGCTGCTGCAGCTGAAAAACAACCGTTTTCTGGATAAAACAGGCTACAGGATTCCGGCGGCTCCGGATGAAGCGTCCCTGCGGAAACGTTTTGGGTTTGCGCTGACAGGGGCGCAGGAGCGGACGTGGAAGGAGATTCTGGCGGATCTGTCCTCAGATAAGGCAATGAACCGTCTGGTGCAGGGAGATGTAGGTTCCGGCAAGACGGCGGTTGCCATGTTGGCGCTTTTCGCGGCATCCCGAGCCGGGAAACAGTCCGCGCTGATGGCGCCGACAGAGGTGTTGGCAGCGCAGCATTATGAAGAAGCACGCAGACTGATGGAGCCGCTGGGGGTCCGGGTTGGTTTTCTGGCAGGGTCATTGACGGCGAAAGAACGCCGGGATGTCTATGACAGAATTAAATTAGGATTGCTGGACGTGATTATCGGGACGCACGCGCTGATTCAGGAGGGGGTCGAATACGCCCGGCTGGGTCTTGTCATCACAGACGAGCAGCATCGTTTCGGCGTGCGTCAGAGAGCAGCGTTGGCAGAAAAGAGCGAGATGCCGAATGTCCTGGTTATGACGGCGACGCCGATTCCGCGGACGCTGGCAATGGTGCTGTACGGCGATATGGACGTATCGGTTTTGGACGAGAAACCGCCTGGCCGGACGCCGGTCAAGACCTATTGTGTCGGCGCAAGCTATGAGGAGCGAATCTATAAATTCATAGAAAAGCAAATTCAAGCCGGGCATCAGGCGTATGTCATCTGTCCCGCCGTAGAGGAAGGAGAGACCGGAGATCTGCGGTCGGTTCTGGAATACGGAGAATATCTGCAAAAGATGGTCTTTCCGCAATATAAAGTGGGACTCTTGTACGGAAGCATGAAAAATCAGGAAAAAGAACGGATCATGCAGGAGTTCTATCAGGGTACGATTCAAATTCTGGTATCGACCACGGTAGTAGAGGTCGGAGTCAATGTCCCAAACGCGACACTGATGGTGATCGAAAATGCCGAGCGCTTCGGGTTGGCGCAACTCCATCAGCTCCGGGGACGTGTAGGCCGAGGGGCTGCCGAGTCCTTCTGTATCCTTAAGACCGATGCCCAACAGGCGCTTACCAGGCAGCGGATGAAGGTGCTGACGGATTCGGAGGATGGCTTTTGGATTGCGGAGGAGGACCTGCGGCTGAGAGGCGCGGGGGACGTATTCGGATTGCGGCAGCATGGATTGCCGGAACTCCATCTGGCGGATCTTGGACGGGATCTGCCGACACTGCGGGAAGCCGGAGAGGCGGCAGGACAGCTCTTACAAGAGGATCCGCAGATGTGCGAACCAGGACACATACAGCTGCGCCTTCGGGCAGAACGGTATATGAATCGGGGAATGGAGATCTCACTATAGAAAAAGGGCCGGTGCAGATAGAAAATCCGCACCGGCCTTTTTTATGCCCAGTATTACTGAATGGAAATGTATTTCTTTTCCGGAACCGGCTGAGCGACCTGC
>CAVGBV010000006.1:27918-44459 GCA_963627615.1 Alloprevotella sp. | reverse complement strand
CTTACACAGAGGGAAAGTTTGTCAGCCTCCTGCGGGAGAATGCCAAGATTATAGAAGAAGAATACACGGAGAGCGGAACTCGTCTGCGGGTCCGTTCAGCCAGCCAGTATAAAAGCATGGTAAAAGAATACCTGGAATGAGGCCTTCATATACTGTCAAAAAAAGAGACAGCAGTATATGAAAAGAAAAAGAGGTTTACTTTTCGCGGGCCTTTGCCTGATCCTGACCGCGATGGGCAGCGGGATCTTTCGGGAGGAAGCCCGGGCGGCCATGGCGGTTACAGCCCTTCCGGTATCCGGCCATGTGATTCTGGTGGACGCGGGCCATGGAGGCTCCGATCCCGGCAAGACCGGATCGCTGCAGGATGAAAAGGATATCAATCTGAAGATTGCAGGCTATTTGCAGTCCTATCTGGAAATGGGCGGCGCTTCTGTCATCATCACACGTCTGGAAGACGAGATGCTGAGCGAGGGCGGCAGTGTGACGAAAAAAGGCGATATGCGGCAGCGGGGAGAGTTGATTCGCCAGTCTCATCCGGATTTGGTTGTCAGTATTCACCAGAATAGTTATCCCGGCAGCAGCTGTTGGGGGCCGCAGGTGTTTTACTGGCAAAACAGCGCGGAAGGGAAAAAGGCGGCGGAGCAGGTGCAGAAACAGCTGAATATTTTTACGGGAGGGACCCGGTCGGATAAGGCAAATGGAGAGTACTATATCCTTCGCCAGAGTGAAGATACGGCGATTCTTGTCGAATGCGGCTTTTTGACCAATCCGGAAGAAGAAAAGAAGCTCAATGACCCGGTCTATCAGAAGAAAATCGCGTGGAGCATTTATACCGGGATCAACCGATATTTTGAGGAGGAAGAGAATGAAGACACAGTGGGTTCGGATGGAGGATCCAGAGGAAGCACGCTTCGGATATGAGGAAGCGGCAAGGCTCCTGCGGGCAGGAGAAAATGTGGCGTTTCCTACGGAGACCGTCTATGGATTGGGCGGATATATCGGTTCAGCGCAGGGCATCGCCGGGATTTTCCGCGCCAAGGGGCGTCCGTCGGATAATCCCTTGATTGTACATGTATATCCGGGGTATGATCTGACGCAGGTGGCACAGAATATTCCGGAACAGGCGAGAGAACTGATGCGCCGGTATTGGCCGGGACCGATGACATTGATTCTGGAAAAAGCAGAAGGCGTTTCGGACGCGGTGAGTGCCGGGCTGCCTACGGTGGCGGTCCGGATGCCCAACCACCCGGTGGCTCTGCAGATGATGGAGCAGGCCGGACTTGCGGTAGCGGCGCCGAGCGCCAATACCTCCGGACGCCCCAGTCCGACGACGGCGGCGCATGTTTATGAGGATATGAATGGCCGGATCCCACTGATTCTTGACGGCGGAGCCTGTGAGATTGGGGTCGAGTCCACGATCATTGACATGACAGTGGAGCCGCCGATGGTCCTGCGGCCCGGCGGCCTGACATTGGAGAAGATCCGTGAGGTGATCCCGGATGTCGCGATAGATCCGGGCCTGAAGGTGGACGCTTCCGTGACGCCGAAGGCGCCGGGCATGAAGTACAGACATTATGCGCCGACGGCGGAGATGTACATGGCGGTGGGAACGGCGGAAGAACAGGAGGTGGCGATCCGACAAGCCTTAGAGAGCGCAAAGGGAAAGAAGCGAGGGGTTCTTACGGTGGACGAGCATCGGAAAGAGTATGAGGCGGAGGTTGTGATTGCCATAGGCTCCAGAAAGAGTCCTGATGAGATGGCGGCGCACCTTTTTGACGCGTTGCGGCGCTTTGACGAAGAACACTGTGAAATCCTTTTTACGGAAAGCATTACGACGGAGGGGATCGGAGCGGCGTTTATGAACCGCCTGAGAAAAGCCTGCGGCGGTAAAACATTATAGGAGGTGCGGCGTGGAGGAACAGGTATATCTGATTAAGACAACGGAAGAAGCGGAAACACTCTGGAAGAGACTGCGGACGGAACATTGGGAGAGCGCGATTTTATGCCTCCACGAGGATCTGTGGAATCTCGATGTCAGAAAAAAAGTCCTGCCGGGACTGTATCAGTATAAGATCCAGGATATAGAGCTGCATTGGGTAGAGCCGGAGACGATGTATCTTCGTGTGATGACATCCATAGGCGGTGAGCTTCAGCTGGAATATTATCTGCGCCCGGAGAAGATCGTTTTTGAAGAGAATCGTCACACAATCCGCATGAGTTATATCGAAGAGGCGCAGGCAAGCGGGCTTGGAGGACTGCTGGGAGGCTTCGCAAAATCAGCGTCCGGCAAGACGTATTTGCAGATGGCGGTACAGAACATACCTATGATTCGGGCGGACGGCCAAAGGGTGGAGTTCTGCCTGGATGCATGGTCGGAATTTCAGAAGGTTTGCCGGTGGACTTATGAAGACAAGACACTGGGCAAGGATCTGGATCTGGAGTCTCTGGGCATGCTGAACCGCTGCTTCTGCGTTCGGGCCCGTTGGAGATGAAGACAGAAGAATACCGGAGAGTCAGCCATGAGTTCGGCCCGGTCTATGATGAACATTCGGATATTCTCATTTTGGGGAGTTTTCCATCGGTCAAGTCCAGAGAAGCGGCATTTTATTATCAGCATCCGCAGAACCGTTTCTGGAAGGTATTGGAAGCATTATGGAAAGAGACGGCGGGCAGCACGGCCGAAGAACGGAAAGCCTTTTTGCTTAGGCACGGGATCGCGTTGTGGGATGTCGTCGAGAGCTGCGAGATCATCGGATCCAGCGATTCCGCTATCCGCAATGTGGTGCCGACAGAGCTGCAGCGGGTGCTGCGGAGCGCGCCGATTCAGAGAATTTATGGCAACGGGAATAAAGCGTATCAGCTCTATCAGAAATATCATGAGGCACAGACAGGAATTCCTATGACACGACTGCCCTCGACCAGTCCGGCCAATGCGGCGTGGAGTCTGGAGAGACTGATTGGGGCATGGAGTATAATTAGAGAAATGGAGGCACACATATGAAAGCAAAACAGAGAAGATGGAACGGAGAGGCAACGCCGGAGGTTACCGCCAGAGAGACAGAACACAGAAAGATCGCGAAGCTTGCGGCAGAAGAGGGCTTCGTACTTTTGAAAAATGAAGGGGATCTTTTGCCGCTGAAGCCCGGAAGCGCTCTGGGACTGTATGGCGCGGGCGCGGTCAAGACGATCAAGGGAGGTACAGGTTCCGGCGATGTCAATGAGAGAGAATCGGTGACGATCCGTCAGGGGCTTACAGCCGCCGGTTTCGCGATTACAAGCGAGGACTGGCTGGATTCTTATGAAACAATCTACGCGCAGGCCCGGCAGGAATGGAAGGCCAGAGTTCTGAAAAAGGTACAGGAGATGGGCGGCAGCTTTTTCTCTGGCTATTCCACGACACCGTTCTATATGCCGGCGGGTGATCCGGTGAACGAAGAGAAGGCTGCGGCGGACGGGGCGGATACCGCTGTCTACGTACTCAGCAGAATCGCAGGAGAGAATGCGGACCGCAAGGTGATAGAGGGGGATTATCTGATCTCCAAAGAAGAAAAAGAGATCCTGCGTCAGCTGTGCGGCTGCTATGACCATGTAGTATTGGTGATCAATACAGGAGGTCTGATCGACCTGGGCTTTATAGAAGAGTTGCCGAAGATTCATGCGATCCTGCAGTTCGTTCAGGCAGGACAGGAGGGTGGCTCCGCACTGGCGGATATTCTTACAGGAGCGGCAGTACCTTCCGGTAAGCTGGTAGACAGCTGGGCGCTGACCTATGAGGATTATCCCAATGCGGCGACCTTCAGCCATTGCAATAACGATGTGGAGACAGAAGAATATATCGAAGGAATTTATGTAGGATACCGATATTTTGATACATTTGAGAAACCGGTCCGTTATGGCTTCGGTTTCGGACTGTCCTATACACAGTTCTCTGTGGAGTTCCGCGATGTTCAGTGGATTTCCGGCAAGTCGCCCAGCGTACAGGTGACAGTGGAGGTGCGTAATACCGGCAGCCGTTATTCCGGTAAGGAAGTTGTGCAGATCTATGCGTCCTGTCCGCAGACGAAGCTCCCTAAGGAATTCCGCCGTCTGGTGGCGTTCGGCAAGACCGACAAGCTGGCTCCGGGAGAGAGCCAGAAGCTGAAGCTGACATTCCATGCGGAAGCGTTGTCTTCGTATGAAGAGCAGACGGCTTCCTGGATTCTGGAGAGCGGGGAATATGGCCTGTGGGTCGGGAATTCTCTGGAAGATGCCAAGTTGTCTGCGGTGTTGGAGCTGAACCAGGATAAGGTTCTTACAGAGTGCGTGAACATCTGTCCGCTGCAGCAGAAGCTGGAGGAGATAGAGCCTGCGAGACAGAGCGTCCTGGAACGGGAAAAGGCATGGCAGGCGAGAGCAAAACAGAAAGATCTGCCGGTAATGCGGATTCCGGCGGAGGAACTTCAGACGCGCAAGGTCACCTATCGGGATCTTACAATGCCGCTCACCGGAGAAGCCGGCAGGATTGTTGAGACGCTCTCTGAGGAGCAGCTGATCGCGCTCGCGACCGGAGATCCGGGAAAGGGACAGGGAAACATGCTCGGTTCCGCCGGTATTACGATTCCCGGATCTGCCGCGGAAACATCACGAGCGGCTGCAAACGAGCCGTGGAACCTGGAGAGCATTGCGCTTGCCGATGGCCCGGCCGGACTGCGCCTGCATCAGACCTATCAGATTGAGGACGGCAAGATCATTCCGCAGAACTTCTTCAATGCGTTTGAGAGGGGCTTCTTCTCGGATCATAAGGAGACGAGGGGGACAACCCGCTATCAGTATTGTACCGCGATTCCGGTCGGAACGCTGCTGGCACAGAGCTGGAATCTGCCTTTGATCGAACAGGTCGGAGAGATGATCGGCCGGGAGCTGGAACTTTTCCAGGTGACACTCTGGCTGGCGCCGGGCATGAATATCCACAGAAATCCGCTGTGCGGACGTAACTTTGAATACTATTCAGAAGATCCGCTGATTGCCGGAATGATGGCGTCAGCTATGACGAGGGGCGTACAGAGCATACCGGGATGCGGCACAACAGTCAAGCACTTTGCGTGCAATAACCAGGAGGACAACCGAATGGGATCGGATACGGTGATCTCGGAGAGAACGCTCCGTGAGATCTATCTGAAGGGCTTTGAGATCGCGGTTCGGGACGCGCAGCCCATGTCCATTATGACATCGTACAACATGATCAACGGAGTACACGCCGCCAACTGCTACGATATCTGCACACAGGCCGCCCGGGATGAATGGGGATTTGCCGGGGCCATCATGACAGACTGGACAACGACGGATTCTCCCAGAGGAGAGTGCACGGCTTCCGGTTGTATGCGGGCCGGAAACGACATGGTGATGCCGGGTTCGAAGCGGGATCATGAGAATCTCAGACAGGAACTGACCGCGGGAACATTGGATATCCGCGCGCTTCGCCGCTGCGTTTGGAATACAGCCCGGATCATACTGGCATCCAATCGCTATGAAGAAGCAGAGAGTTATCTGAAGCGGTTTGAGGGATTGGGAGAGTTCATGAACGCCGTCTCCGGGGATTGATACTTGACAGATACCGGATTTGCTGATATGATATGGAATGAGATTATAGGAACACGCAGGAGGGAACCGGAATGAAGTACCATCGGATTTTGTTGAAGTTAAGCGGGGAAGCGCTTTCCGGAGAAAAAGGCTTTGGGTTTGATGAAGCGACGGTTCGGACGGTCGCGAGACAGGTGAAGGAAGCCCATGATCAGGGTGTGGAGATCGGTATCGTGATCGGAGCCGGAAATTTTTGGCGGGGCCGGAGCTCTAACGAGATGGACCGGGTCAAGGCAGACCAGATCGGGATGCTGGCAACGGTGATGAACTGCCTGTATGCGTCGGAGATCTTTCGCGCGGAAGGGATGGAGACTTCAGTCTATGCGCCTTATCCGGTGGGACTGTATACGGAGAATTTCAATAAAGACAAGGTCCAGCGGGATCTGAAGGACGGCAAGATCGTATTCTATGCCGGAGGTACAGGACATCCGTACTTTTCGACGGATATGGCGATTGCGTTGCGGGCGGTGGAGACAGATTGCGACGTAATGCTGATGGCTAAGAGCATCGATGGCGTATACGATGACGATCCTCATAAGAATCCGCAGGCGAAGAAGTACGATGAGATGACATATCAGGAGATTCTGGAGAAGAATCTCAAGGTGATGGACCTCCCGGCGGCGGCATTGTGTATGGAGAATCATATGCCCGCGGTATTGTTTGCCCTCAAGGAAGAACGCAGTATTATCCGGGTAGTCGGCGGAGAGAAGATCGGCACAACGATTGTAGGATAAAAACGGTATAAAGGAGAGAATGATATGGCAAAGGCAGAGCTGAAGGCATATGAGGAGAGAATGGACAAATCCGTTAAGGCCCTGGAGGAAGAGTTCAATACAATTCGGGTAGGACGGGCCAATCCACATGTTCTGGATAAGATTGTGGTAGATTATTACGGAACCCCGACACCGCTGCAGCAGGTCGGCAATATTACAGTACCGGAGGCCCGGTTGCTGGTGATTCAGCCGTGGGACGCCACAATGATCAAGAAGATCGAAAAGGCGATCCAGATGTCAGAGGTTGGCATCAATCCGACCAGCGACGGTAAGACCATCCGCCTGGTATTCCCGGAACTCACAGAGGAAAAGCGCCGGGAGCAGAGCAAGGACGTCAAGAAAAAGGGCGAGGCTGCTAAGGTAGCGGTCCGCAACATCCGCCGCGACGGTATGGACGCTTTCAAGAAGCAAAAGAAAGAAAGCGATATGACGGAGGACGATCTCAAGAATCTGGAGAAAGAGATGCAGGATCTGACAGATCGGTATATCAAAGAGATCGACCGCAGAATTGAAAATAAGACCAAGGAAGTCATGTCGGTATAAAAAATGAAAGAGGCTGATCTATCGGCCTCTTTTCTGCACAATGCACGAGAAAGAGGGCTATTATGGCACAGTATGAGAGGATTATGAAACTGCCCCCCGAAAAGATTCCGCGGCATGTGGCAGTGATTCTGGACGGCAATGGACGCTGGGCCGCTCGTCAGGGAGTGGCAAGATCCCGAGGACATCTTGCCGGAGCGGAGAATGTGGAGACCATTTCCGACGCGATGATCGATATGGGCGCAGAGTATCTGACGGTCTATGCGTTTTCAACCGAAAACTGGAAGCGCAGCGAAGAAGAGGTTTCTTATCTGATGGCACTGCTGAAGCGCTATCTGATCAAGAACAAAAAAGACGCCATTCGCAGGAACATTCAGATTCGCGTATTGGGAGACAAGTCCGGCCTCAGCGATGAGCTGCAGAACCTGATTCAGGACGTGGAAGAAGCTACCCGCGGCATGGATTCCTTTCATTTGCAGTTTGCGATCAATTACGGCGGACGTGATGAACTGTGCCGGGCGATGCGCCGGATCGCGGCGGAGGGACACAAGCCGGAAGAGATTACGCAGGAGATGGTGTCAGAGCATCTGGACACGGCAGGGATTCCGGATCCGGATCTTTTGATCCGAACCAGCGGAGAACAGCGCATCAGCAACTTTTTGCTATGGCAGTTGGCATACAGCGAGTTCTATTTTTCGGATAAGTACTGGCCGGACTTTACGCCGGAAGACCTGGAAGAGGCCATTCTGGATTATGCCGGCAGGCAGAGAAGGTTCGGCGGGAGAAAGCAGGAGGGCGCGTCATGCTGAAACGAACAATAAGCGGAGCAGTCCTCATTCTGGTGATGATAGGGCTCATGGGGGCAGGTGGCTGGATTATGCTGGCGGGCCTTCTGGCAATGAGCCTGATTGGACTGTATGAGTTCTATCATGCCTTAAAAGCAGGAGGACACAATCCCTTCTGGGTTCTGGGAATGGCGGCGGCGTTGATCTATTACGCAGTATTATATCTGTGGCCGGATTATGCCTTTTCCGGGGGCTTTTTCCTGTTTTTCGCGGCGATATTCTTTATGGTGATGATGATTGTCAGCGTATTTTCCTATCCTCGGCATAGGATCGAAGATGTGGCGCTGACATTTATCGGTGTATTATATGTGCCGGTGCTGTTTTCGTTTTTGTATTTTCTGCGGACGCAGGAGGACGGCGCGTATTATGTATGGTATGCCTTTATGGCCTCCTGGGGTTGCGATACCTGTGCCTATCTGGCGGGACGGGCTTTTGGACGGCATAAGATGGCTCCGGAACTGAGTCCGAAGAAAACGGTAGAAGGGGCGGTCGGCGGTGTTCTGGGCGCGATTCTTCTGTCAGTAGTATATACGGCTTGTATTGCTTCTCATGTCGGGGAGCCGGCGGTTACGCTGTATGTGATGAGCGTTTGCGTGGGACTCTTCGGCGGGTGTCTGGGCCAGATCGGCGATCTGTTTGCGTCGGCGGTCAAGAGAGTGGTTGGCATCAAGGATTACGGCAAATTGATACCGGGGCACGGCGGGATTCTGGATCGCTATGATTCAACCCTGTTGGTCGCGCCGGTGGTTACGATTGTGATCTACATCATTCTGCAGCTGAGTTGACGGGGGACAGGAGACAATATGAAGAGAATCGTGGTGTTGGGGTCTACGGGTTCTATCGGTACACAGACGCTGGATGTGATCCGGTGCTGCCCGGAGAAATTTACCGTGGCGGCATTGGCGGTACGGACATCGGTTGATAAGCTGGAGAAGCAGGTGGAGGAGTTCCACCCGGAAGCGGCAGTTGTCTATGATGAGGTATCGTACAGAGAGCTGGCGGCGAGGTGGAAGCATCCGCAGACGCGGCTTCTTTGCGGTATGGACGGACTTTTGGAGGCAGTATCCCTCAAGAACGCGGATACGGTGGTCACAGCGATGGTCGGGATGATCGGGCTGCGGCCGACAGTAGCAGCCATTCAGGCCGGCAAGGAGATTGCGCTGGCCAATAAGGAGACACTGGTTTGTGCCGGCGGTTATATCATGGGCCTGGCCAAAAGGGAAGGCGTTCGGATTCTGCCGGTGGACAGCGAGCACTGCGCGATTTTTCAGTGCCTTCAGGGGAATAAACATGCCATGCTGCATAAGATTTTACTGACGGCTTCCGGCGGCCCTTTCCGCGGCATGACGGCGGCTCAGCTGGAGAGCGTCACCAAAGAGCAGGCATTGAAGCATCCCAATTGGGCGATGGGGGCCAAGATCACGATTGATTCGGCCTCTATGGTGAATAAAGGACTGGAAATGATTGAAGCCCGGTGGCTGTTTGATTGTCCGCCGGATAAGATTCAGGTAGTCGTGCATCCGCAGAGCATCGTGCATTCGATGGTGGAATTTACCGACGGATCGGTGCTGGCGCAGTTGGGAGTCCCTGATATGCGCCTCCCCATTCAGGTAGCATTAGAGTACCCGGAACGGGGGCAGCGAGTAGTGGAGCCGCTGGATTTTGCCTCCTGTATGAATCTGAGCTTTGAAGCGCCGGATGAAGAGGTTTTCGTTTCCCTGCGGCTTGCCAGGGAGGCCATGCGGATGGGCGGCCTGTATCCGGCAGTGCTCAATACGGCCAATGAATGCGCGGTTGCGGCCTTTTTGCAGGACCGGATCCGTTTTACGGATATTTACCGCTGGATCGAGCAGACGATGGAATGGGCGGATAAAAGAGGAATCGCCGGGGAGGAATATACCCTGGAGGATGTGTTTGCGTTGGAACAGGAGATTCGGGCAAGGCTGAAGTAGAGGCTGGAGGGAAAGAAAGAGTGGGAATTATTATCGCGATTCTGGTATTTAGTCTGATGGTCCTGATTCATGAATGGGGCCATTTTATCGTTGCCAGAAAAAACGGAGTGTTCGTAGAAGAATTCGCACTGGGGATGGGCCCAAAGATTGTGGGCCATATTTCCAAAAAGACAGGAACACTGTATTCCTGGAGGCTGATTCCCATGGGCGGATTTTGCCGGATGCTGGGAGAGGAAGAGGCTTCGGATAACGAAGGATCCTTTTCTTCCAAGTCGGTATGGGCAAGGCTTGCCATTGTAGCGGCCGGACCGGTCATGAATATCGTCATGGCTTATGTACTGACAGTGGTTGTTATGGCCTGCAGCGGTTACTACACGACGGAGATCCGCGGACTGGATACAGGGTATGACGCGGCAAAGGCCGGGATTGAAGTAGGGGATTATCTGCTGAAGATCGGCGGCCGGAGGATTCATACGTATCAGGACCTCAGTTATGCGTTGATGGATATGGACGGCTCTTCGGTAGAGGTTGTGCTGAAGAAAGCCGACGGAACGCAGGAGACTTTGACGGTGGTTCCGCAATATGATGAAGAGCAGGGTCGTTACAGGCTGGGAATCACGATTGGCAGTGATTCCGGCGGTTGGGCCGATGTCGTGAAGAAACAGGGCGCGGGTGCCTTGCCGGGAGCGATACTGAGTACACTGGGCGAGGCGTGGTGGCAGCTGATCGGAAATGTCAAGCTGATCATTCGAAGCTTTGTACAGTTGGTTACAGGGCAGGTCAGTGTAGGCAATATGATGGGACCGATCGGAATCGTGAGTGTGATGGATACCACCTATACAGAGGCAGTGCAATATGGGTGGCTGACCGCTTTGCTGAGTATTTTCAACCTGACGGCGCTCCTGTCAGTCAATCTGGGTGTGATGAATCTGTTCCCGATTCCGGCGCTGGACGGAAGCAGGATCGTTTTCCTGATCCTGGAGGGGATCCGGCGTAAGCCCATATCCTCCAAAGTAGAGAATATGATCTATACGATAGGTTTTATATTGTTGATGGCCCTGATGGTATTTGTGGCCTATCAGGATATTGTCCGATTATTTGTATAAAGAGGCATAAAATGTATACGAGAGAGCAGACCAGAGCAGTAGAGATTGGCGGTGTCAGGATCGGCGGCGGAAATCCTGTGCGGATTCAGTCCATGACCAATACCAGAACGCAGGACGCGCAAGCGACCATTCAGCAGATTCTGCGGCTGGAGCAGGCGGGATGTGAGATCGTACGGGTTACGGTACCAGACAGGACGGCGGCGGAAGCACTGGAACAGATCAAAGAGAATATACATATCCCATTGGTGGCGGATATTCATTTTGATTATCGGCTTGCGATCGCGGCGGTTGAGCACGGAGCTGATAAGATCCGGATCAATCCGGGCAATATCGGCGGAGAGGATCGGGTGCGGGCCGTGGTAGAGGCCTGCCGTTCCCATCATGTGCCGATTCGTGTTGGTGTCAATTCCGGATCGATCCGCAAGGATTTATTGGAAAAGTACGGCGGTCCCACGGTGCAGGCGCTGGTGGAAAGCGCGGCGGAAAATGTTCGGCTGTTGGAGAAGATGGATTTTTATGATATCGTGGTGTCGCTGAAGGCTTCCGAGCTGAATAAATGCGCGGACGCTTATCTGACGTTTGCGGAGGAGTTCGCTTATCCGCTGCATCTGGGAATCACAGAGGCAGGAACGCTTTTTGACGGCGCGGTCAAGTCCGCGATGGGACTGGGGATTATGCTCCATCAGGGGATCGGGGATACGATTCGGGTATCGCTGACCGACGATCCGGTAGAGGAGGTCCGGACAGCCAGAAAGATTCTGACGTTTGCGGGATTGAGACGTTTTGGCATAGAATTTGTTTCCTGTCCGACCTGCGGCAGAACATCCATCGATCTGGTAGGACTTGCGCATCAGGTACAGGACGCACTGGGAGATCTGGAACTTCCAATTCGCGTAGCCGTGATGGGATGTGCCGTGAACGGCCCGGGAGAAGCCAGGGAGGCGGATCTCGGAGTTGCCGGAGGAAACGGCGAGGGACTGATCTTTAAAAAGGGACAAATCGTGTGTAAGGTACCGGAAGCCGAACTGTTGCCGGCACTGCTGCGCGAGGTGGAAGAACTGAAGAAGAGTATGCAGAAGGAATGACGATAGAGTGCAGGAAAGAAGACAGACCGTAAAGGATTATTTTGGCGGGCTTTTACAGGACGAGGGGCAGAGAGAGGTTGCCTCTCTTCTTGACGTACGGGAAGTTTGCATCCACAAGCAGGACCGTTTGCTGCATATTGATGCCTGCACCAGGCATCTGATCTCTCCCGCCTGGAGGCGGGGACTGCAGGAAGCGTTGGAAGAAGGGATGGAGGGGCAGCTCAAGGTCGATCTGTCCGTGGATTATGAAGCGGTCGAGAAGACAGACCTCTGCGAGGACGCATGGCATCTGGCCCTGGAATCCGAAGAGAAACAGCATCCGATGCTTGTGCAGCTCCTAAAGGGGCCGGGGACACGGATTGGTTCCGGAGGCAAGGTCGAGCTGACGCTGCCATCCTATCAGGCGGGGTTGTTAAAGCATAGCGGGATCCTGCGTGTTTTGGAGCAGGATATGCTGTCCATGACGGGACAGACGGTACGGATCCATGTGGAAGAAAAAGCACCGGATCCGAAGGAGTTGGAGCGCCAGGAAGAGGCCAGAGTCAAGCGGGAGGAACAGCTTCTGCGCAGAACTTTGGTTCTTGGGACGCAGAATGCGCAGGAGACGCCGCAGGCTTCTAACGCAGGAGTACTGGCAGAAGCAGGAGAGCTTCCGTGGGATGAGGTGCCGATGGCGCCGTCGGAGCCGATACCGGCCATGCCGGAGGCAGAAGAGGAGGAGCCGGATCCGGCGCAGTCGGGCGATCAGGTTCTTTTTGGCCGTGTAATCCGCGGAAGAATCAATGAGTTTGACGAGCTGGAGGACGGCAAGCGGATGATCCTGCATGGAATCGTGTCGGCCAAGAGTGAGCGTCAGATTAAAGGCGAAAAGATGCTGGTGCAGTTTACGCTGACAGATTACAAAAAGGAAGCTATCGTCAAAGCGTTTGTACCGGAAGCGGAGTATGGGACATGGTCGGATAAGGTGAAAAACGGAGTAACCATTATGGCTAAGGGAACCGCGCGGCAGGATGATTATCTGCATGCGGTAACGCTGGTTGCCAACCACATTACGCTCTGCGAGGAGCCGTATCCGGTAGATCCGGAGCTTCTGGAAGCGATGAGCCAGATGGTGGTCGGAACGCCGTTTGAACCGGAAAACGAGCGCCCTCTTAAAAATATTGAAGCGCTGAGCGGCCTGGTGACGGTCAAGGGACATATCATTCTCCATGAAGCCAATGAAGACCGCTCCGGCAATATGAGCCTGATCATCGATATCACGGATTATACAGGTTCTATTTCGGTATATACCCGGGTGGACAAAGAGAAATACAAGGCGATTACATCGGATCTGAAGCCGGGTAAGCTGATTCAGGTCTATGGGGAAATGCAGGATGATTTTAAGGGCGACCACAGAATCCTGCAGGCGAAGGCGATTCGCAGAATGGAGGGATCGCTTAAGCCGGAACGCCACGACAATGCGCCGCAGAAGCGTGTGGAACTCCACATGCATACCAAAATGAGCGAGATGGACGCGGTATCCTCGCCGACAGAGCTGGTGCAGCAGGCCAACCGCTGGGGGCATCCGGCAGTCGCCATTACCGATCACGGTGTCGTACAGGGATTCCCGGAGGCGATGACAGCCGCGGAAAAGCTGCCGATCAAGGTCATCTATGGAGTCGAGGCGTATCTCGTGGACGATTTGCAGAAGGCTGTGCGGCGGGATCACGGACAGGATTTTTCTGTTCCGTTTGTCGTGTTTGATATCGAGACGACCGGTTTTAATAAGGAAAAGGACCGGATCATCGAGATCGGCGCGGTAAAAGTGCAGAATGGGGAAACGGTGGATACCTTCAGCACATTTATCAATCCGGAGATCCCGATTCCGGAGAAGATCACGGAGTTGACGTCCATTACGGACGATCAGGTCAAGGACGCACAGACCATCCGGGAGGTGCTGCCGCAGTTCCTGAAGTTCTGTGAGGGCGCGGTTCTCGTCGCACACAATGCCGGATTTGATACCGGCTTTATTGAGAATAAAGCAAGAGATCTGGGACTGGGGGAGCTGGACCATACGGTGGTAGATACCCTGGAGCTGGCGCGTGGTCTCTATAACCAGTTAAAGCGTTATACGCTGGATTCAGTCTGCAAACATCTGGGCATTTCTCTGGAAAATCATCACCGGGCAGTGGATGACGCGGGAGCGACCGCGGAGATTTTCAAAAAGTGCCAGATTGAGCTGCAAGAGAGGAAGGTAGAGCGTTTGGCGGACATCAATCCGCTGATTCGCGCGGGAATCGATGTCAAGCGTCTGCGGGCCCACCATGCCATCATTCTGGTGCAGAATCTCGTAGGATTGCGGAATCTGTACGAGCTGGTATCAATCGCGCACCTGAATTATTTCTTCCGTGTGCCGAGAATTCCCAAGTCAGAGTTTAACCGGCTGCGGGAGGGACTGCTCCTGGGAACAGCCTGTGAAGCCGGAGAACTGTATCAGGCGGTATTGGACAACGATGGACCGGAGGTCATTGAAAATCTGGTAAACTATTATGATTATCTGGAGATTCAGCCTCTGTGCAATAATGAATTTATGGTCCGGGAACAGAAGGTTCCGGATATGGAAGCGCTGAAGGACATCAACCGGCGCATTGTAGAACTGGGAGAGCAGTATAATAAGCCGGTAGTCGCGACTTGCGACGTGCATTTTATGAATCCGGAGGACGGAATCTACCGTAAGATCATCCTCAAGGGCAAGGGCTTTGAAGACGCGGATCTGCAGCCGCCGCTGTATTTCCGGACGACGGAGGAGATGCTGGAAGAGTTCTCCTATCTTGGCGAGGAAAAGGCCAAAGAGGTTGTCATCGACAATCCGGTAGCGATCAGCGAGAGGATCGAAAAGATCAAGCCCATTCCGGATGGGACCTTTACGCCGGAGATTCCGGGAGCCAATGACGAGCTGGTAGAGATCACGCATGCCAAGGCCAAGAGCATTTACGGCGAGCCGCTGCCGGAGCCGGTCAAGGCAAGACTGGACCGGGAACTGGGCTCCATTATCAAAAACGGTTTTGCCAGTTTGTATATTATCGCGCAGCGGTTGGTATGGCATTCCAATGGAGACGGCTATGTGGTAGGCTCTCGAGGTTCCGTCGGTTCGTCCTTTGTGGCGACGATGGCGGGCATCACAGAAGTCAATCCGCTCAAGCCGCATTATTACTGCACAGAATGCAAATACAGTGAGTTTGATTCCGAAGAGATCCGTGCCAATGCGGGAAAGTCCGGATTTGACCTGCCGGATAAGGTGTGCCCGCGCTGCGGCAACATGCTCTCCAAGAATGGACATGATATCCCATTTGAGACGTTCCTGGGATTTGACGGAGACAAGGAGCCGGATATCGACCTGAACTTTTCCGGCGAATATCAGCCGAGGGCGCATGCGTTCACGGAGGAATTGTTCGGCAAAACGCAGGTGTTCCGAGCGGGAACCATGGGCGGTCTGGCGGAAAAAACGGCATATGGCTATGTCAAAAAATACGTGGACGAGCATCATATGCGGGTCAACCGGGCGGAGATGAACCGCCTTGTCGCGGGCTGTACCGGTGTCCGGCGTACGACGGGCCAGCATCCCGGAGGCCAGATGGTTGTTCCCAAGGGCTACAGCATCTACCAGTTCTGTCCGGTGCAGTATCCGGCCAATAAGCCGGAGACCGGGACGATCACGACGCATTTTGATTATCATCAGCTGCATGGACGTCTTTTGAAGCTGGATATTCTGGGACACGATGATCCGACGATGATCCGTATGCTGATGGATCTGACCGGTGTGGACGCGATGACGATTCCGGTCGATGATAAAAAGGTTTTGTCCCTGTTCTTGGGGACGGAGGCGCTGGGGGTAACGCCGGAACAGATCGGAAGTCCGGTGGGAACCTACGGCGTTCCGGAGTTTGGAACCAAGTTTACAAGGCAGATGCTGGTTGATACCAAGCCGCAGTGCTTTTCGGATCTGTGCCGTATTTCCGGTTTGTCCCATGGTACGGATGTATGGAATAACAATGCGCAGGACCTGATCCGGGATGGCGTTGCCACGATTTCAGAAGTTATCTGTACACGAGACGATATCATGACCTATCTGATTCGGCATCACATGGACAATCTGTATTCCTTCAAGCTGATGGAAGCGGTCCGAAAAGGAAAGGGACTGAAGCCGGAGGATGAAAAGGCGATGGAGGAATCCGGTGTCCCGGAGTGGTATATCAAGTCCTGTCAGAAGATCAAGTATCTGTTCCCGAAGGGACACGCGACAGCGTATGTCATGATGGCGCTGCGTGTGGCCTATTACAAGGTGTATTATAAAGAAGCGTATTATGCCGCCTTTTTCAGTATCCGCGCGACGGGCTTTGATTATGAGCTGATGTGCCAGGGAGAGGATGTTGCCCGGAATGAAAAGGCGCGGATTGAGGAATTGGGTAAGGAAGCAACGGACAAAGATAAGGATACGATCACCACATTGGAGCTTGTGATCGAAGCCTATTGCCGCGGCGTTATCTTTGACCCGATCAGTTTGGAGCATTCCGGAGTGGACCGGTTCAAGCTGACAGAAGAAGGGCATCTGCTGCCGCCCTTTACCGCGCTGGCAGGCATG
>CAVGBV010000006.1:25632-27908 GCA_963627615.1 Alloprevotella sp. | reverse complement strand
GCAGGCATGGGAGCGATGGCGGCCAAGAGTATTGTGGAAGCCAGAGAAGAAGCGCCATTTAAGACGATAGAGGACTTCTGCGTGCGGGCCAAGGTTCCCAAGACGGGCGTGGAACAGATGAGACGCCTTCATATTCTGGACGATCTGCCGGAATCCATGCAGATGAGTCTGTTTTAAGGCTCATTCCGGCAATTGACGGAGGAGAAAGTGGTTCTTGTGAAATTCCAGAATCCCTTCGTCGCGCATTTTGCCAAGCTCCTTGGAGAGCGCGCTGCGGTCTAGATTCAGATAATCCGCCAGCTGCTGTCGGTTGAACGGAATCTGAAAATCTGAACTGTGCTGTTTGGCGGCCTGAGACGACAGGTAGATCAGGAGGCGGCCGCGGATTGTTTTCGGAGTCGTGCATAAGATCCGTGTGGAAAGCGTAAGATTCTTATGGATAGAGATGTGCAGCATGTTCTGAAGGATTTTGGAGGCCCAGGCAGTGCCTGCATAGACGCCGGTCAGCAGCTCCATATCCAGAAACAGGACTTCCGAGGGCAGGACGCATACGGCGTCCACCATCATGGGTTCCTGGCAGAAAGAGTAGGTTTCGGCAAAGACGCCGCCGGGAGCGATATTGCTCAGAATGCTTTTATTGCCCAGAAGGTCGGAGGCTTCGATGTTGACGCTGCCGCTCAGGAGGATTCCGGTTTCGTGAACCGTATCACCGGCATGAAAGATGATGGTATTCCTGGCAAAACGGCGGGTCCGCAAACAGTTGGCACCGCTCAGTTCCGACCATTCAGCGTCTGTAAGATTTTGAAAGAGCGGAGATATAATTTTTATCATAGGTTCCCCTTTCTGTGGTTATAACCACCGACGAATGCCTATCATTATACTATAATAATATTATCAACACAAGGGAGGATTTTAGGATGGATGGGATGAAGAATATTTCCAAAGCAGAGGTTCTGTGCCTCAAGGAACAGGTAGAGTATCAGAAGGGACAGGTTGTCAGCAAGACGCTGGCGCAGAATGAGCATTTGAGCATCACCCTGTTTGCCTTTGATAAGGGAGAAGAGATCAGTACGCATGAATCCGACGGGGACGCGATGGTAACCTGTTTGGACGGAGTGGGCAGGATCACGATCGACGGCAAGGCGTACGAGCTGCACGCGGGGGAATCCATTGTGATGCCGGCCAGACATCCGCATGCGGTATATGGTCAGGAGACCTTCAAGATGCTGCTGGTAGTCGTGTTCTGAAAAAAGAAATAATTTTTGATTTTTTCAGGAAACTACTTGCAAAAGGGCATGGAGAGTGCTATACTGATATTGGTATATAGGTAATGATTTGAGAGTGGGGCAACCCGCTCTCATTTATTGTAAACAAAGGCCAAAGTGAGGTGAAAGGATGAAGAAGGCAGAACTGGTTCAGACAGTAGAGGAATATCTGCAGGATTTTGCCCGGGAAAAAGGGTATGAGATTGTGGATGTGGATTTTGTCAAGGAAGGAGCCAACTGGTATCTTCGTGTACTGGCGGATAAAGAGGGCGGTTTTTCCATCGATGATTGTGTAGATACCAGTCACTATCTGGATGAACGTCTGGAGAATGCGGATCCTATCGATACCCCGTACATTCTGGAAGTGAGCTCGCCGGGACTGGATCGTCCATTGAAAAAGGATAAGGACTTTATCCGGGAGGCTGGAAAGCTGGTGGAGGTCAGACTGTATCAGGCAAGATCCGAAGGGGCTTTTGCCGGACAGAAGGAGTTTACCGCGCTATTGGCTGCGGCGGATAATGAGAAGCAGGAAGTTACGCTGGAGACGCAGGAGGGAGTGCAGGAGAGCTTTTCCCGTAAGGAACTGGCAGGAATTCGTCTTGCTGTGATTTTTTAAAAAGAGGAGGAGATTCAAAAAATGAACGATTTTATCATGGCTCTGGATGAATTGCAGAGAGAAAAGGGAATCGACAAAGAAGTAGTATACGAAGCTCTGGAGGCATCGCTGATTTCGGCCTGCCGCAAGAATTTCGGGACCTCTCAGAATATCAAGGTGGATCTGAACCGTAAGGACGGTACCGTTAAGGTATGGGCACAGAAGAATATCGTGGAAGTTCCGCAGGATGACAATCTGGAGATCAGCGTGGAAAAGGCGCAGCAGATCAATCCGAATCTGAAGCTGGGCGATGTGGTGGATATCGAGGTGACACCGCGGAATTTCGGACGAATCGCGGCGCAGAACGCCAAGCAGGTCGTCGTACAGAAGATTCGTGAGGCAGAGCGCAATATCAT
>CAVGBV010000006.1:17067-25622 GCA_963627615.1 Alloprevotella sp. | reverse complement strand
TTCCCGGAGAGGAATACAAGCAGAATCAGGTTATCAAGGTATACGTAATCGAAGTGCGCAATACGCCGAAGGGCCCGCAGATCATGGTGTCCAGAACCCATCCTGAGCTGGTGAAGCGCCTGTTTGAGCAGGAAGTCCCGGAGATTCATCAGGGAATCGTGCAGATCAAGAATATCGCGCGTGAGCCGGGCTCCAGAAGCAAGCTGGCGGTCATGAGCAAAGAGCCTCAGGTGGATCCGTTGGGCGCGTGCGTCGGACCGAACGGCGATCGTGTGAACGCGGTTGTTAACGAGTTGTCCGGTGAGAAGATCGATATCGTGGTATGGAATGAGCAGCCGGATATCTTTATCGCGGCGGCCCTGTCTCCGGCCCAGGTACTCAATGTTCAGGTGGATCCGGAGAACTTCATGGCAACGGTAACGGTGCCGGAAAATCAGTTGTCTCTGGCAATTGGTAAAGATGGTCAGAATGCCCGCTTGGCGGCCCGTTTGACGGGTTACCGAATCGATATCAAGAGCGGCACGCTGGGACGCATCATCATGGATGAAGATGACGACGATTATTATGCGCCGCCTGCTTTTGAGGACGAAGACGCCTGATACGTCAGCACAGAAGGAGAGGGCATATGCGGACACAGAGAAAGACGCCCATGCGGAAGTGCACAGGGTGTCAGGAAATGAAAAATAAAAAAGAAATGATTCGCATTGTACGGGACCCGGAGGGAAAGGTTTTTATCGACAGGACAGGAAAGAAATCCGGACGGGGCGCTTATATTTGTGATCAGAAGGAATGTTTGGATAAGGCGATCGCCTGCAGAGGAATTGAACGTTCGCTGTCAGTAGAATTGTCAGAAGAACTGATCGCGCAATTACGGGAGGCATTTGAGAGTGAGCGGTAATCAAGCCAGAACAATGCAGCTTTTGAGCCTCAGCAGTAAGGCAGGAAAGGTGCTGTCAGGAGAATTTCAATGCGAAGAAGGAATTCGCCGCCAGGCGGCGCGGATCGTATTGGTGGCTTCCGATGCATCAGGGAATACGCGTAAGAAATTCAGTGACAAATGCGAGTTTTATCATGTGCCCTTTTTCATCCTGGATTGCGGCAAAGCGGAGTTGGGAAGAGCAATCGGCAGGGAACAGCGTTCTTGTGTAGCGGTGACGGATGAAGGGCTTGCGGGAATCATAGAGAAGAGTTTGAATGTCTGAAAGGTGGAAAACAGCCAGTGACAAAAATAACAGTTGAAAGTTTGGCAAAACAGTTGAAGGTAAGCAGTGCGGAAGTCCTGAAATGCCTGGAGAGCATTGGAGTGTTTGTTCCGAATGCAAAGGCGGCTATGGAGATGGATGAGATCCGCAAGGTATGTGTAAAGCTGACAGGGAAGGAGCCGCGTTTCAGAAGACCGGCCGGAAAGAATCCCACAGAGCCTGTAAAGAAGCAGGAGCCGAAGGCGGAGGCCCCGAAGGCGGAGGCCCCGAAGGCAGAGGCTCCGAAGGCGGAAGCTCCTAAGGTAGAGGCCCCGAAGGCGGAGGCCCCGAAGGCGGAGGCCCCGAAGGCAGAGGCTCCGAAAGCGGAAGCCCCGAAGGCAGAGGCTCCGAAAGCGGAAGCTCCGAAAGCGGAAGCTCCGAAGACGGAAGCGCCCAAGCCGCGCGAGAATGCACCGGTTAAGAATGAAAATCGGGCAGGAACGGCGGCGCCGAAGGCAGAGCACGATAATAAGGAACGTCCGCAGAGCCAGCGGTATGAGCGCCCACAGGGACAGAGAAGCGATCGTCCGCAGGGCCAGCGGTATGACCGTTCTCAGGGTCAGAGCGGCGACCGTCCGCAGGGCCAGCGTTACGACCGCCCGCAGGGACAGAGAAGCGACCGTCCGCAGGGCCAGCGGTATGACCGTTCTCAGAATCAGAGCGGTGATCGTCCGCAGGGCCAGCGGTATGACCGTTCTCAGAATCAGAGCGGTGATCGTCCGCAGGGCCAGCGGTATGACCGTTCTCAGAATCAGAGCGGTGATCGTCCGCAGGGCCAGCGGTATGACCGTTCTCAGAATCAGAGCGGTGATCGTCCGCAGGGCCAGCGGTATGACCGTTCTCAGAATCAGAGCGGTGATCGTCCGCAGGGCCAGCGGTATGACCGCCCGCAGGGACAGAGAAGCGATCGCCCGCAGGGACAGAGAAGCGATCGCCCGCAGGGGCAGCGGAGCGACCGTCCTTATAATAACAATCGGCCCGGCGGTATGAGGCCGCAGGGCGCACGGAACAATAGACCGTCCGATGAACTCGCGATTCCGGAGGCACCGAAGGAAGTAACGACCGTAGAGAAGCCCAAGAAGACCGAGCGCATGCGCCGGGATAAGGAAAAGGATAAGGAGCGTGCCAAGAACGCGGCTCAGGATAATTTTGGTCGTAAGCATAAGAACCTGATGCCGGTCAGCGAGGACGATGTAGTTGTTAAGAACCGTGCCAAAAAGGCCCCCAAGCCGGTGCAAAAGCCGCAGGAGGTTGAGGAAGAGATCAAGGTTGTACAGCTTCCGCCGGTCATGACGGTTCGTGAATTTGCTGATATGGTGAAAAAGCCGGTAACGCAGATTATTAAGAGCCTGATGCTGAAGGGCAAGCTGATGGGCCAGAACGACGATCTGGATTATGAGCAGGCCGAAGCACTGGCGCTGGATATGGATATTTTGGCGGAGCCCATGCAGGAAGAGGACATCTTCAAGGAATACATGGAGCAGACCGATGCGCCGGAGAGCCTCAAGAGCCGTCCGCCGGTCGTTGTCGTTATGGGACACGTCGATCATGGTAAGACCTCTCTTCTGGACGCGATCCGTAAGACCAAGGTGACGGCAGGAGAAGCCGGAGGAATCACACAGCATATCGGTGCGTCCGTTGTAAGCATCAATGGAAGAAAGATTACATTCCTGGATACGCCGGGCCATGAGGCGTTTACCGCGATGCGTATGCGCGGCGCGCAGGTGACGGATATCGCGATCCTGGTTGTCGCGGCGGATGACGGTATCATGCCGCAGACCATCGAGGCGATTAACCATGCCAAGGCGGCCGGTGTCCAGATTATCGTGGCAATCAATAAAATGGATAAGCCGGAAGCCAATCCGGATCATGTTAAGCAGCAGCTGACCGAATATGAGCTGATTCCGGAGGAATGGGGCGGCTCCACGATCTGTGTTCCCGTATCCGCCAAGAGCGGAGAAGGAATCGATACGCTGCTGGAGATGATTCTGCTGGTGGCGGATATGGAAGAGTACAAGGCCAATCCGGACCGCCCGGCAACCGGACATGTAATTGAGGCCCAGCTGGATAAGGGCCGCGGCGTTGTGGCGACGGCTCTGGTACAGAACGGTACGCTGCATATCGGAGATTCCATTGTTGTCGGCAAGGCCTATGGTAAGATCAAGGCCATGAATGATGACACCGGGAAAAAGGTAAAGACGGCCGGACCGTCCATGGCGGTAGAGATTCTGGGATTGTCCGAAGTCCCGACCGCGGGCGAGCAGTTCTTTGTTACGCCGGGTGAGCGTGAGGCGAGACAGCTGGCTGAGAAGGTAAGCGCAAGAGACCGTGAGAAGCTGATTGAAGGCACCAAGAAGGTATCGCTGGAGAGCCTGTTTGATCAGATTCAGGCGGGATCCATGAAGGAATTGAATATTCTGGTTAAGGCGGATGTACAGGGCTCTGTGGAGGCGGTTCGCCAGAGCCTGGAGAAGCTCTCCAATGATCAGGTGGCGTTGCGGATCATCCATGGAGGCGTCGGAGCCATCAATGAATCCGATGTAACGCTGGCAGCGGCGTCCAACTCGATCATTATCGGCTTTAATGTGCGTCCGGATGCCGGAGCCAAGGCTGTGGCCGAGCGGGAAAAGGTGGATATGCGCCTGTACCGCGTGATCTATGATGCTATCGAGGATATCGATGCGGCCATGAAGGGTATGCTGGATCCGGAATATCAGGAAAAGATTACCGGACACGCGGAAGTCCGTCAGGTATTTAAGGCGTCCGGTATCGGCACCATCGCAGGTTCCTATGTGACGGACGGTAAGATTGCACGCGGCAATAAGGTGCGGCTGGTACGGGACGGCATCGTGATCTATGAGGGCGAGCTGGATTCCCTGCGCCGTTTCAAGGATGACGTTAAGGAAGTTGCCGCCAACTATGAGTGCGGTATTATGCTGAAATCCTACAGTGACATCAAGGAAGGCGATATTATCGAGGCCTTCGTGATGGAGGAGATCAAGCGCAGCTGAGAATGAGGGCAGGCCTCCGGTTTCCGGGGGCCTGCCGGAAATGAAGGAGAGCAATATGGCAGGAAAGTCCAATGGAAGGATGGAGAGGATCAACGAGGAGGTTCGCCGGGAGTTGAGTGAGATCCTGCGGGAAGAGGTCAAGGACCCGCGGATGGATAGCCGGCTGGTATCGGTGCTCAAGGCGGATACGACACGAGATCTGAAATACTGTAAAGTATATGTCAGCGTCCTGGGGGATCAGGAGCGCCGGGATGAGACGCAGCAGGCGCTCAAGTCGGCAGCGGGCTTTATCCGTAAGGAATTGGCCGCAAGACTGAATCTCCGCAATACGCCGGAATTGAAGTTTGTTATGGATGATTCCATCGAATACAGCATCCATATCTCCAAGATGCTGAAGGATTACGGCATGGAAGAGGACGGCGGGGAGGAAAAGCAATGACTCGAAGAGAGTTTGCAGAGATTCTGCAGGCCTTTATCGACCGTCATGACAGGATCATTCTGAGCGGCCATGTGCGGCCGGATGGAGACAGTATCGGCGCCTGCGTGGCGATGGGGCTGGCTCTGAAGCGGCTGGGCAAGCATCCGATGATCTATTATGAGGGAGACACCGCTCGGTACGGCTGGATCGAACAGAGCCTGCCGGTGCTGGACAGCGAGAGCCTGTGCAAGGCCACATGCGGCAGGTTTGCCTTGATGATGATCGATTGCGCGGAACCCGCGAGGACCGGAGAAGCGGCTGTGTGTGCCGATCTGGCAGAGGAGACTCTGTGTATTGATCATCATGTGGTGCGTACAGAATATGCGGATTTTAACTGGATCCGCTCCGACGCGACCTCGGCCAGCCAGGTGATTTATGAGCTGTTTCAGGAGCTGCGGTATCCGATCGATCAGGCGGAAGCGACGGCGCTGTTTACCGGGATCGCTTTTGATACCGGCGGCTTCCGGCATTCTTCGATGACGCCGGAGATCTTCCGGATTGCCGGAGATCTGGCAGATCGAGGTGTGGATATCACAGGAATTATGAACGGATTGTTCCATACAAGACGTTTTGTAGAGGAGCGCGTACTGGGAGCCGTGCTGCGCAAGGCAAGCCTGCATTATGGGCAGATTGTCCTGTCAGCGATGGATGCGCGGGATTTTGCCGCGGCGGGAGGAACGAGCGACGACAGCGAGGGAGCGGTAGCGCTTCTGGCGGAGACAGCGGAAGCGGAAGCGGCCGTATTTCTGAGAGAGCTGCAGCCGGGGCTGATCCGGGTCAATATGCGTTCCAAACAGTATATAGATGTCGCGCAGGCGGCCAGAGCCTTTGGCGGCGGCGGTCATGTCCGCGCGGCGGGGTGTACGATCGCGGCGCCGATGCTGCTCGCGCAGCAGCAGGTTCTGGAGGAGCTGCGTAAGCAGCTGCCGGAGGAGAAGTAAGTGGACGGGATTATCAGCATCAACAAGGAGATGGGATATACGTCCAATGATGTGATCGCGATCCTGCGGGGGATCCTGCGGATGAAGAAGATCGGGCATACAGGGACACTGGACCCGGACGCGACAGGTGTGCTGCCGGTATGCCTGGGAAAGGCGACCAAGGCCGCGGAGCTTTTGACCGCGGCGGAAAAAGAATATGAAGCCTGTCTGATCTTCGGACAGGAGACCGATACGCAGGATATTTCCGGAACCGTTACCCGTAAGAGCGAGTATACATTTTCAGAAGCCGTATTTTTGCAGGCGGTACAGGAGCTGACCGGAGAGATCTGGCAGGTGCCGCCGATGTATTCGGCACTCAAGGTCGGCGGTGTTCGGTTATACGACCTGGCCAGAGAAGGAACCTGGGTGGAGCGTGAGCCGCGTAAGATCCGCGTTGCAGAGATTCAGGTGCTGGAGCTGACACCGCGGGGAGCCAGAATTCGGGTACGATGTTCCAAAGGAACGTATATTCGGACCCTTTGTGAGGATCTGGGACGTAAGACAGGATGGCTTGCATGTATGAGCGCGCTCACAAGGCTGCGCAGCGGCCCGTTCACATTGAAGGACAGCCTGACCCTGGGAGAAGTCAAGGAATTGGCCTTGAGGGGAGAGTTGGAGAGCCGGATTCTGTCCGTGGACAGAATGTTTGCGCAGATGCCCGCCTTTACGGTTTTACCGGATCAGGAGAGAAAGCTATGCAATGGCAACCCGTTGGAGTTTTCCGGGGAGCTTCCCGCAGACACCAGGATTCGCGTATATACGCCGCAGGGAAAGTTCGCGGCGCTGTACCGTGTGGAGAAATGCAGGGACGCGGTTCTGTCCTGCCGGGTATATAAGATGTTTTAAGAGGGGCGATAGACATGGAGAGAATGCGATGGAATGATATCTGGCCGCAAAAAGGCCAGCCAGTCGTAGTCACTCTTGGATGTTTTGACGGGCTGCATCAGGGACACCGGGCACTGATGCGGCGTACAGAGGAGCTTGCGGTAAGCTGCGGGGCCCGCCCGGTGATGATCAGTTTTGAACCGCATCCGACCAGTGTTCTGAAGGAGCTGACTCCGGTTCGGCTGATCTATGGTCTGGAAGAAAAGGAATGGGTTCTGACAGAGAAAGAAAAGCAGTGGAGTCTTGTGCTCCTGCATTTTGAACCGGCGCTCAGCAATATGGAGCCGGAAGAATTTGTCAGGATCATATTATGGCAGAACTTCGGAGCCGCCGGTGTTGTGATCGGAGAAAACTTCCGTTTTGGCAAGGGCAATCAGGGGAATGCACAAACAATGCGCCGCCTGTGCGCAGAGTTGGGAATACAGTGCGAGGTTGTCCCTCAGGTCGAGGATGAGAAGGGGAGAATCTCCAGCACCCGAGTCCGAAAGTGCCTTGCGGAGGGGCAGATGGAAGAGGCCAATCGTCTGCTGAGCCGTCCGTATTTTATGCTGGGCAGTGTCAGTCATGGACGGGGAATCGGGCACAAAGCATTGATTCCGACCGTCAATCTCATGCTCTCGGAGGAGCGGCAGTATCCGGCAGGCGGCGTTTATGTGACCAGGACCTATACGGAACAGGGGGTATATCAGAGTGTTTCGAATATCGGACACAACCCCACCGTAGGGGAGGGCATCAGTTTGCGCTGTGAGACCTACCTTCTGGACTGCAGCGCGGATCTGTACGGACAGAAGGTCCGGGTTGAATTTTACCGGCATCTGCGCCCGGAGTACAGGTTTACGAGCATGGAAGAGCTGCACAAGCAGCAAATGCTGGATATACAGAATGTCCGCGCATATTTCGCGGAGGAAAAGGGGAATGAATCATGAAGTACATGGGTTTGAATGAACTTCGGGAAAAGTATCTGAGCTTTTTTGAGTCGAAGGGGCATCTGCGGATGAATTCTTTTCCGCTGGTACCTAAAAACGATAAGAGTCTGTTGTTGATCAACGCAGGTATGGCTCCGCTCAAGCCGTATTTTACCGGGCAGGAGGTGCCGCCCCGCAGAAGAATTACGACTTGTCAGAAATGCATTCGTACCGGCGATATCGAGAATGTAGGCAAGACGGCGCGTCATGGTACGTTCTTTGAGATGCTGGGCAATTTCTCCTTTGGAGATTATTTCAAGAATGAAGCGATTACATGGTCCTGGGAATTCTGCACCAAGGTGCTGGAGATGGAGCCGGAAAAGATTTATGTAACCGTATATAAGGATGACGATGAGGCGGAGAAGATCTGGCATGAGAAGATTGGTGTGCCGATGGATCATATTTTCCGCATGGGAAAAGAGGATAATTTCTGGGAGCATGGTTCCGGTCCCTGCGGCCCCTGTTCCGAGCTGTATTATGACCGCGGCGAAGAGTTCGGCTGCGGCAAGCCGGGCTGTACAGTCGGCTGTGACTGCGACCGTTATATGGAGTTCTGGAACAATGTATTCACGCAGTTCGACCGTCAGGATGACGGAAGCTATCTGCCTCTGGAACACAAGAACATCGATACCGGTATGGGACTGGAGAGACTGGCGGCCCTGATGCAGGGTGTAACCTCCATTTTTGATGTAGATACGATCAAGGCGATTCGTGATCATGTATGCCGGATTGCGGGCGTAGAGTATGGCAAGGAGCATGAGATCGACGTATCGGTACGAGTGATCACGGACCATATCCGTTCCATGACCTTTATGACTTCGGATGGTGTTCTGCCGTCCAACGAGGGACGGGGATATGTACTGCGCCGTCTGCTGCGCCGTGCCGCGCGTCATGGCAAACTTCTGGGAATCTCCCGGCCGTTCCTTGCGGAACTCAGCTCGACGGTAATTGCCAACTCCAAAGAAGCGTATCCGGAGTTGGAGGATAAGAAGGAA
>CAVGBV010000006.1:6556-17057 GCA_963627615.1 Alloprevotella sp. | reverse complement strand
GACGCTGGATTCCGGACTGGAGATTCTGCAGCAGTATATCGCGGAGGATCAGGCGGCAGGTCAGAAGGTTCTGTCCGGCAGCAAGGCATTCAAGCTGTACGATACTTATGGATTCCCGATGGATCTGACCAAGGAGATCGCGGAAGAAGCGGGAATGGAGATCGACGAAGAAGGATTCCGTGAGGAGATGGAAGCGCAGCGTGTTCGTGCCCGTTCCGCCCGTGAAGAGCAGAACTACATGGGAGCCAAGGCGACAGTATACAATCTGCTGGACCCGGCAATGGTAACGGAGTTTGTTGGTTACGACCGTCTGCACACGGATGATTCACAGATTCTGGCGATCACGACCGAGACCGAAGTGACCGATCAGGCAGGAGTGCAGCAGGAGGTTACGGTATTTACCGATCATACGCCTTTTTATGCGACCAGCGGTGGTCAGCACGGCGACTGCGGAACGATCCGTACGGCGACAGGCGTTGTTGAAGTGGAGACGACCAAGAAGGCCATCGGCGACAAGATCGGTCATGTGGGACGAGTGACCGAAGGATATATTGAAAAGGGACAGAAGGCTGTCATGGATGTAAACGCGGCCAATCGTCTGGCCTGCGCGCGGAATCACTCTGCGACGCATTTGCTGCAGAAGGCGCTGAGAAACGTACTGGGCAGCCATGTAGAGCAGGCAGGTTCCGATGTTACGGCAGATCGTCTGCGTTTCGACTTTACACATTTCCAGGCGATGAGCGCTGAGGAATTGGAAAAGGTAGAGAATGAAGTCAACCAGAAGATTCTGGAGGGACTGGCAATCCATACCGAGATTACGACGATGGAAGAAGCGCGGAAGAAGGGAGCTATGGCTCTGTTCGGCGAGAAGTATGGCGAGCATGTCCGGATGGTATGCATGGGTGACTACAGCATGGAGCTGTGCGGCGGTACTCATCTGTCCAATACGGCACAGGCAGGCTGCTTTAAGCTCTTATCCGAAGGCGGTGTCGCGGCCGGTGTACGGCGGATTGAGGCCGTGACCGGTGAGAAGGCTCTGGAGTATTTCCGTAAGCAGGATCAGGAGCTGACGCAGATCGCGCAGCTGACCAAGGTCAGCAAGGAGAAGGCTGTGGCTCAGGTGCAGAGCCTGGTGAGCGAGCTGAAGGAACTGCAGAAAGAGCTGGAGAGCCTGAAGGCAAAGATGACGGAAGGCGCGGCGGACGACATTCTGAAGAATGTGCAGGAAGTCGGAGGCATCAAGCTACTTGCGGCCTATAAGCCGGAACTGGATGCAGGCGCGCTGCGGCAGATGGGAGATACGCTCAAGAATAAGCTGGGAAGCTGTATTGTCATGCTTGCGGGCGGTACGGAGAAGTTGCTGTTTGTCGTAATGGCAACAGAGGATGCGGTTAAGGCAGGCGCTCATGCCGGCAATATCGTACGCACAGCCGCGCAGGTAACCGGCGGCAACGGAGGCGGACGCCCCAATATGGCGCAGGCCGGCGGCAAGGATGTAACCAAGGTGCAGGAGGCCCTGGAGGCAGCCAAGGCGTTGGCGGAGAGTCAGTTGAATCACTAAAATAACAGAAGGCACGGTGCGATTGCACCGTGCCGTTTTATTGACGGGAGAAAGTGGAGGACAGCCAGTTCTGCAGGAACCTCTCAAGGATTTTCCACAAATTACTCTCTTCGACATCACTGGCGGCGACGAGCGGAAGGCTTCCTACTTCTTCATCGTTTTGAAAATATGTGATGGTGCCCAGCGGATCGCCGGCCGAAACCGGCGCCTCTACGGAAGGAGCCAGTTCGATACGGGTGGTCAGCGAGGAAGAGTCAGGTGTCGAACCCTTGCGGGTCAGATAGGAGAGATCTCCGTCAACCAGCGCGGTTACGTCGCTCTGCATTCCGTGATTTACCCGGACATTTCCCGCAGATTGTCCGTTCGTGGGGACAGTCTGGAGCGCATAGAAGCCAAAGCCATAGTTGAGAAGTGCCGTAACATCAGTGGAACGCTGATCCTTGGTCTCGGCGCCCATGACGACCGCGATCAGGGAGAGATCGCCGCGGGTCGCCGTTGCGGACAGAGAGTATTTGGCCAAGCGGGTAAAACCTGTCTTCAGGCCGGTCATGCCGTCATACGAACGGATCAGTTTATTGGTATTGGCCATGTCTGTCTCTCCAGGACCGGAACGCCATACATGGGGCATCATCTCATGCCAGGTCATGGTATATTCTGTCACTTCCGGAAAGTTTACCATCAGTTCCCGGGACATCAGCGCGATATCCCTAGCGGTCGTCACATGTCCATCCGCGTCCAGACCGCAGGGGTTGACAAAATGCGTATTTTTCATGTTCAGCTCCGCCGCTCTCTGGTTCATCATCTCGACAAAGCCTTCCTGACTGCCGCCGATATATTCTGCGGTAGCGATAGCGGCGTCATTGCCCGAGGCAATGCACATCCCTTTGATCAGATTGGCCAGAGAGATCTGCTCCCCTTCTTCCAGAAGAATGGTAGAACCGCCGTAGCCTGCGGCATTCTTGCTGACCGTTACCATATCTTCCATGGTGACGCGTCCTTCCTGTACAGCTTCATAGGCCAGAAGGATGGTCATAATTTTGGTAACACTTGCGGGACGCAGCGGGGTATCAGCGTTTTTTTCATATAAGACCTTTCCGGTGGACTGTTCGATCAAGATGGCGGAGGGAGACGTGATCTCTACCTCTGCCGCGTGGACGCGAATCGGCAGCCAGCCGAAGAGGAGCAGGACAGCAGTCAAGACTGCAAAGCTCTTTTTCATGGCAGTTCCTCCTTATTAAAATCCAGCCTGGTTAGTATGCATTTCGTGGAAAAATTTATACTTATTAAGAAAAAATAAAAAGCCATGAATTATTTGTGAAATTTAAGGAAAGGTCTTGACAAAAAGGCAGAAGCAGGACTAAACTAAAAACATATAAAAGAAAAGGGAGGCTGGAATCATGGGTTTTTTTGATAAGATCACGGACATTGTCAGTTCTACCGGAAAAGAACTGAATAAAAAGGCCAAGGACCTGGTATCTGTCAGCAAGCTGGAGGGCCAGATTGCCGGAGAAGAGGATAAGATTTCCTCAGCATATGCCAAGATTGGCGAGATGTATTATCAGGCTCATAAGGACGAGACAGAAGGACCCCTTGTGGAGCTGTGCCAGGAGATCACAACAGCTCATCAGACCATTGAACAGCTGAAGAAGGAGTTGGAAAAGCTGAAGGGCCTGCAGAGATGCCCCGTATGCGGTAGTTCTGTCAGTATAGAGGCAGCGTTTTGTCCTTCCTGCGGAGCCAAGATGCCTAAGGTGGAGGAGCCGGCAGTCGTTGATACCGCTCTGGTAGATGAGGTGGCCGCGGAAGAGGCGGAGGCTGTAACAGAGGCGGAGATCCAGACCGCGTCGGAAGAAGCCGAAGAGAAGGAATAACAAGAGTAGGGTGAGAGAGCCGGACGGCGCAGCGCATGTGCCTTCCGGCTTTTTTAGTATCTTGACAAAAGGCCGCCGGGGCCCTATAATGAAGGGTACGAGAGGGGGGAAGCGTATGGCGGTGGAAGTCAGATTGCCGGCCTTTGAAGGGCCGTTGGATCTGCTGCTGCATCTGATAGAAAAGAATCAGGTGGATATCTACGATATACCGGTGTATGAGATCACACAGCAGTATCTTGCGTGTCTCGACGAATGGAATAAAAAGAATATGGAGATTGCCAGCGAGTTTATCGTTATGGCGGCAACGCTGATCAACATTAAGGCCAAAATGCTCCTTCCGGTGCAGAAGGAAGAAGCCGAGGAGGCGGAAGATCCGAGAGAAGAGCTGATTCGAAGGCTGTTGGAGTACAAGAGGTACAAAGAAGCGGCCGGCGAGCTCAGGGCGAGGTTCCCGGATCCGACGCGGCTGTGGCTGTGCCGCGGCATGGAGAAGCTTCAGCTGCCGCCGCAGATTCCGCCGGTTGCGCAGCTCCTCGCGGGAACGGTGCCGGAGGATCTGTATGCTTTATATGAGCGGGCGGTTCGGAGCCAGAAGGAGAGTATCGATCCGCTGCGGTCCACATTCCGTTCTGTTGCCAAGGATTCTTATACCATTGAGGAGAAGATCCAGGATTTGATGCGGACGCTGGACGCGCTGCAGTCGGTCAGTTTTTACAGTCTGCGGGAAAAGAGCCGTTCCAGACAGGAGGAGATCACATATTTCCTGGCGATGCTGGAGCTGAACCGCAGCAGTCTGGTATATCTACAGCAGAAGCAGCAATTTGCCGATATCATTATGTCTCCGCGCAGGGATTCCGGCGAGCTTCCGGAGGCAGCGGCTGACAGGGAAGAGCCGGCGTATCCGCAGGCCTATGTACAGCTTCCGGAGGAGACAGCGCCAGAGGAGACGAAGTCAGAAGAGCCGGCGCAGGAGGCAGAACCTGTACCGGTAGTGGAAATACAATTAGAGCAGGAAAATAAGATGGAGGCGCAAGCCCCACCAGAACCGCAGCAGGAGGCGGAGGCCCTACCAGAATTCCGGGATACGTCGCATCGGATTCTATTTCCTCCGGCGGTGCTGTTGGTGCCGCAGGAAATAGGAGATGAGCAGGATGGAGCAGAAGGAGAGGCAGAACCAAAAAAAGAATATGCCGCCAGTGCGTGATACAGAGGTCAAGGTGCAGGTCCCGCAGGAGTTGTGGGAGCAGGTCGCGGAAGCGCTGCTCTTTTCAGCGGGAGACAGTATTGCCCTGGTACACATCGCGAAGACGCTGGGCGTGGATCAGCGGACGGCGCAGGATGTGATCGAACGTCTGGCGGCAAAGTACGATGGGGAAAAGAGAGGAATCCGGATTGTTCCGGTTGGCAGCCGGTATCAGATGACCAGCCGTCCCGAATATTATCCTTATATCGGGAGGATGTTCCAGGCGGCGGCCGAATCGATCAGTATGACGGATACGCAGCTGGAGACCCTGGCAATCATTGCGTATCGTCAGCCGGTGACCAAGCTTGAGATTGAGGAGATCCGAGGGGTTCGGTCCGACGCTGTTGTAAACCGTCTGGTGGAGTATGGTCTGATTGAAGAAAAAGGCCGGTTAAAAGCGCCGGGACGTCCGATTCAGTTTGGAACGACAGATGAGTTTCTGAAGTTCTTTGGCCTGACGGATCTTCAGCAGCTGCCGCATCTGAAAGAGGTGGCGGCGCAGGCCGTTCAGGATGCGGAAGGGCAGATGGATCTGGCGGATCTGCAGATATTGGAGGAACAGGAAACATGAGCGCGCGAAAAACAGAAGAGTGGATGACGGGCTGGAGCTTTGCTTATGGCAGCCCGGAGAATTTCCGGCCGGTCGTGCTCCCGCACGATTGGGTGGTCGATACCGCGCCTGTACCGCAGATGGAGCGGGGCAATACGCAAGGCTATCGGGATGGCAGCGGCATCGGCTGGTACCGTAAAGAATGGAGCATGACGCCGCGGCAGGACCGTAGGTATTTCCTGGATTTTGACGGGGTTATGGAGAACAGCACTCTGTGGATCAACGGACAGGAGGCAGGGGGATGCAAGTATGGCTACAGTCCCTTCCGGCTGGAGATCACTTCCTTTTTAAGAGACGGAGAGAATGAGCTGCTGCTTCGTGTTGATGCCTCTGCCAAGCCGAGAGACCGATGGTACAGCGGCGCGGGAATCTACCGGACGGTTCGGTGGATCGAGACGGGAGAACACTGCTTTTCTGAAAAGGATATTGTGATCCGTACTCTTTTTGAAGGAGACTCTGCCTGGGTGGAGGTGGAGACAGGACTTACGGAAGAGGTTCATGCGGTATTGGAGGGCGTAGGCGAGGGCAGATCCGCAGAGGGACGCATACGGATTCGTGTGCCGGAGCCGCACCGTTGGTCTGCGGAAGATCCCTATCTGTATACGCTTCGTCTGGAGACAGCGGAGGATACCTTGGAGTATAAGGTGGGGCTGCGCAGTGTCGAGCTTCGGCCCGGAGAAGGACTGTATATCAACGGAGTACGGACAGTTCTGCGGGGCGTGTGCGTACATCAGGATATAGCATGCAGGGGAATTGCCGCCAAAAAGGAGCTGTGGGAGGAGCGTCTTCGGCTTCTGAAGCGGATGGGCTGCAATGCGATCCGGCCGTCCCATCATGTATACAGCCGGGAATTCCTGGATCTATGCGATACGATGGGCTTTTATGTGTATGAGGAGTGCTTCGATAAATGGAAGAGCGGCTCCTATGCCCGTTATTATGAAACAGAGCATGTACGGGATGTAGAGGCGATGATTTGCAGAGACCGGAACCGGCCGTCCATCCTGTTTTGGGGTGTAGGCAATGAAGTAGAGAATCAGGGACAGGACTCCATGTTAGAGATTCTGGGGGAGCTTACGGCATGCGCACGGCGCTTGGACCCGACACGGCCCGTATCTTACGCGATGAATCCGCACTTTAAGAAAAAAAGCGGAATCGATGCCTCCAAGGTCCAGGACATCCAGAAGTTTGTGGATGAGGTGGATGAGAGAGAGATCACGGATCCAGAAGAAGTGATTGAGCGGATCCGCGGAATTGGGAAATATGTTGATTTTATTTCCGGCAACTATCAGGAACAGCGGTATGAGCTGATTCATCAGGCAATGCCGGATAAGCTGATTCTGGGGACGGAGGTCTATCAGTATTTTCTGGGAGATCTGCGTCAGCTGCAGAACTATAATGAATACAATCCGGCTTTGGTGCCGGAGCGGTATCCCTATGTGATGGGCGGTATGATCTGGACTGGCGTGGATTACCTGGGAGAAGCCGGACCGTATCCATCCAAGGGGTGGACGGGCTCGCCGATCCAGACCAACGGTGTATGCCGTCCCATGTATTATTGGCTGAAAAGCTATTGGAATCCGGAGCCCATGGTGCATTTCGCGGTGATGGATTATTCGCTGCAGGATGAATGCACCAAGGAGCCTTGGGACACGCCGCGTTATGCGGAGCATTGGCAGTTTCCGCAGTTCCAGCGAGCGGTGATCCCTTACCGGATCGCGACCAATTGCGAAGAAGTACGGGTCTATCTGGACGGCAAGTGTTATTATCCGCCCCGTCCTGAACGAAATGAGATCCGAGGCTTTTTACCTTGGAAGCCGGGCGAGATCCGAATTGTCGGATATAGGCAGGGCAAGGAAGTCTGTGAGCGTAGGCTTGTTACACCGGGACCTGCCACCCGCCTGAGGGCACAGGCGGATGAGATCTCACTGAAGGTGTCTGGAGGATATGAAAAGCTGTTCCGGGTAGAAGCGGTGGACCGGGAGGATCAGTTCTATTTCCGGGAAAGCGCGTTGGTGAGATTTTCGGTAGAGGGACCGGCGGAACTTGCGGCGGTGGATAATGGAGATCTGACGGGAAGCGAACCCTATGCTTCAGACCGGGTGCATCTGTATCACGGCAGAGCAGCGGCGCTTCTGCGTTTTACAGGAGAGAGCGGACGTGTGGTTTTGACCGCGAATGCGGAGGGAATGTACTCCGCGAGAGTCGTTATCAATATAGAAGGAGTGTGAAAGGTATGTTCTACATAGGAATCGATTTGGGAACATCGGCGGTGAAGCTGGTGATGATGCAGGGAGACGGGACGATCGTCCGAATTGTCTCCAAGGAGTACCCGTTGTATTTCCCACATCCGGGCTGGTCAGAGCAGGAGCCGGAGGATTGGTGGAAGGCTGTACAGGAAGGCTTGCAGGAGCTGCTGCAGGGACAGGACGCACAGCAGGTAGCCGGTATCAGCTTTGGCGGACAGATGCACGGTTTGGTCGCGCTGGACGCAGAGGATCATGTGATCCGTCCGGCTATTTTGTGGAACGACGGACGAACCGCGGAAGAGACGGATTTTCTGAATACGGTGGTAGGAAAGGCGACACTGTCCAAGTATACAGCTAATATTGCCTTCGCGGGCTTTACCGCGCCCAAGATCCTGTGGATGCGCCGTAATGAGCCGGAGAATTTCAGCAGAATCGCCAAGATTATGCTGCCCAAGGATTATATCGCTTATAAGCTGACAGGCGTACACTGTACGGATTACTCGGACGCGTCCGGAATGCTGCTCCTGGATGTAGAGCATAAGAAGTGGTCCCAGGAGATGCTGGAGCTGTGCGGAATCCGTGAGGATCAGATGCCCAGACTGTTTGAAAGCTATGAGACTGTCGGTATGGTCAAGGAAGAGATCACGGCTTCTCTGGGACTGAGCAGTCAGGTACGGGTGGCAGCCGGAGCCGGAGACAACGCGGCGGCGGCGGTCGGAACCGGAACGGTAGGAGACGGAGGATGCAATATCTCTCTGGGAACCTCCGGTACGATCTTTATTTCCAGCAAAGAATTTCGGGTAGACAGCAACAATGCCCTGCACGCGTTTGACCATGCGGATGGACATTATCATCTGATGGGTTGCATGTTGAGCGCCGCGTCCTGCAATAAATGGTGGATGGACGATATTATCGGCACTAAGGATTATCAGGCAGAGCAGGCGGCGATTGGAGAGCTGGGACAGAACCATGTCTATTTCCTGCCGTATCTGATGGGCGAGCGTTCCCCGCATAATGATCCTAAGGCGAGGGGAACATTTACCGGCATTAGCATGGATACGACGAGGGCGGATATGACACAGGCTGTACTGGAAGGCGTAGCCTTTGCGCTGAGAGATTCCTTTGAAGTGGCGCGGTCACTGGGAATCAAGATTGAGCGTACCAAGATCTGCGGAGGCGGAGCCAAGAGTCCGCTGTGGCGGAAGATCATGGCCAATGTGCTGGGAATTCCGGTGGATGTTCCGGCCTGCGAGGAAGGCCCTGGTTATGGCGGCGCGATTCTGGCGGCCGTTGCCTGCGGAGAGTATAAGAGTGTGGAGGAGGCTTGCGGCAAATTGATCCGGGTCGTATCCACACAGGAGCCGGAGCCGGAGCTGGTGGCTCGCTATGAAGGCCGTTATCAGACCTTCCGTAAGATCTATCCTGCGCTGAAGGAGCTTTTCCCGCAGATGGAATAAGACGCGGGATTCCCTCATAGATTAAGAGAAAAGGCTTGGGGGGAAACGCGGGCTTGAAGAGACGGCTTATATGGCTTGGCTGTATTTTGTGGATATTGGCTCCGTCATTGCCTGCAGAGGCATTGGCGGAGCCAACACTGAATGCGTTGTCGGCTGTGGTGATGGAAGTGTCCACAGGGCGGATTCTCTATGAAAAGAATGCTTATGAGGAGCGGCCCATGGCCAGTACGACCAAGATCATGACGCTTTTGGTGGCACTGGAGGCGGACTGCGCAGAAGAATTGGCCGTGGTGAGCGAACTTGCCGCAAGGCAGCCGGAAGTACACATGGATATGCGTGCCGGAGAGACGTATCGGATGCGGGATCTATATTACGCGATGATGCTGGAATCCTGGAATGATACGGCGGTTGTGATTGCTGAACACATCAGCGCTTCGGTCGAGGCGTTCTGTGAGCGTATGACGGAGCGGGCAGCGGAGATCGGAGCGCTGCATACGCAGTTCAAGACGCCTAACGGGCTGGATGCCGAAGGACATTATACAACGGCTGCCGATATGGCCCGGATTATGGCGTATGCCATGCAGAATCAGGAGTTCCGGCAGATTACGGCGACCCGCAGCTATACGATCCATAAAGAAGATGGGAATAGCCGTACGGTAACAGTGCGCAGTCATAATCCCATGCTGGATGCCTATTCGGGGACGACCGGAGGCAAGACTGGTTTTACCGGTCAGGCAGGGCTATGTCTTGTAAGCACGGCACAACGGGATGGCGTAGAGCTGGTCTGCGTCGTACTGGCATCCGGTTGGCCTCCGCATTCTTCCTATCGGGTGGCCGATAGTAAAAAGCTCCTCGATCTCGGATTTGACAATTTTTCCTTTCAGGTATTGGTACAGGCAGGAACTTTAATGGAAGAAGCGGTTGAGGTGTCCGGCGGGACGACAGATTATGTCGCGGCGCGAACCGCGGAGGAATTGAGCTATTACATCAGTACAGAAGATGAAGTGCGTCTGGTATGCAGCCTGCCGTACAGTCTGCACGCGCCAATCGCCAAGGGGGATCCTGTGGGGGCAGTGACGGCGTATGTCAATGGTGTACCGGTAAGAACGGTTGAACTTTTGGCGGATCAGGAATGTTTGCCCAGAGATTGGCTGTATTACTGGAAAAAGCTGTGGAATTATTATACATACATAACAGTTCGGCCCTAGCCGGACGGGAAAGGACAGAGAATGCAGGAACAGGTGAGATTACAGAAATACATGGCGGAAGCCGGAGCGGGATCCCGCAGAAAATGCGAGGAATGGATCCGGCAGGGTCTGGTCCGGGTCAACGGAGAGGTGGTAACGGAGTTGGGAACCAAGCTGGATCCGCAAAAGGACGTGGTGGAATTCCGGGGCAAGGTGCTGCGGCCGACACAGGAGCTTGTGACCGTCATGCTCAACAAGCCCGCGGGGTATGTGACAACCAGCCGGGATCAGTTCGGACGGCCGGATGTGGGCGGCCTGGTAAGGAT
>CAVGBV010000006.1:2292-6546 GCA_963627615.1 Alloprevotella sp. | reverse complement strand
ATTCCGGGACTGCGGCTGTATCCGGTGGGACGCTTGGATTATCAGACGACAGGATTGCTGCTGATGACCAACGATGGAGATCTGGCATTTCATCTGACGCATCCCCGTCATCATATTTCGCGGACTTATGAAGCGATCGTCAAAGGAAAGCCGGACAGTGAAACGATCTCCCGTCTGGAGCGGGGTGTTCGTCTGGACGACGGATATAAGACCAAACCGGCGCGTGTCCGCCTTTTGGAGAGCGGAGAAGAGAGCAGCCGTCTGGAGGTCATTCTCTTTGAGGGAAAGAACCATCAGGTGCGCCGAATGGCCCGGGCTGTGGGACATCCTGTACTGCGTCTGCGGCGTGTGGCAATGGGACCGCTCCGCTTGGAGAACTTGCCGGAGGGGCGTTACCGCCGCCTTACGGCACAGGAGGTAGAGGAGCTGAGAAAGGCTTCCGGCATCATAACAGAATAAAAAGCTTTGAAACATCAGGAAAATAGAAAATCTGTTTTTTTGATGTTTTTTTCTTACTTTATAAGAGAATCGACTTGAAAGTTGACGAGGAATAGGATATAATATATTTTGGTACAAAGTTGATCGGCAGTGACGGTCATTTGTCATACATCGGGCTTCACCATGTCGGAGGAGTCCAGCAATATCCACAATAATTTTTTGGAGGTAGCGATGAGTACAATGGACAAGATTCAAGAACTCAAAGCCAGCCGCAGTGCGGTAGAGAAGAGCACCAAGGCTGCACGGGAGAGGATCGCGGCTCTGTTGGATTCCCAGAGCTTTGTTGAAGTCGGCGCATATGTCAAGAGCAGAAGCACGGACTTTAATGTAAAAGCACAGGATACCCCGGCAGACGGTGTGGTCACAGGCTACGGTACGATCGAAGATCGGCTTGTATATGTATACAGCCAGGAGGCTTCCGTACTGGGAGGAGCTGTAGGGGAGATGCATGCGGCCAAGATCGCGGCATTGTATCAGAAGGCAGTGGAGATGGGCGCGCCCATCGTCGGTATCATTGATTCTCAGGGACTGCGTATGCAGGAGCTGACGGATGCGCTGGCAGGCTACGGCAAGATCTATGCCGCACAGGCGAAGGCGAGCGGTGTGATTCCGCAGATTATGGTAGTGGCCGGTACGGCGGCAGGCGGTGCTGCGGTGATTCCGGGATTATCCGATTTTACATTCATGATTGACAAGCAGTCTAAGGTTTTTGTTTCCAGCGCGAATGCGATGGAAAAGGGTACAGCCTTTGACGATATCGCGGCAGCAGGTGTCCATGGCGCTAAGACAGGTCTGGCGGACTTCGTTTGCGCAGATGAGGCAGAGTGCTTCGCTAAGGTGCGTACTCTGGTGGATATGCTTCCGGCCAACAATGGCGAGGATGCGCCGATCTATGAGGAGCTGGATGACCTGAACCGTGTCAGCGAAGTGCTGAATGCGGTTGCGCCGGAGGACGGCAGCGGTTTTGATATTGTTCCGGTACTGGCAGAGCTGGCGGATGCGCATCAGTTTGTAGAGGTTAAGGCTGACTATGCCAAGAGCATGGTCGTTGGCTTCATGCGTCTGAATGGCGGTACGGTCGGCGTTGTTGCCAACAACAGCGCACAGGCAGACGGAGAGCTGACAGCAGCAGCCTGCGATAAGGCAGCAAAGTTCATCGGCTTCTGCGACGCGTTTGAGCTTCCGATTCTGAGCGTGACCGATACGGTCGGATTTGCGGCTTCTAAGGCAGAGGAGAATGCCGGACTGGCAGCGGCAGCGGCGAAGCTCGCAGGTGCGTTCGCGTCCGCGACGGTTGCTAAGGTAAACCTGATCGTAGGCAAGGCTTACGGCAGCGCGGCTATGGTAATGAATTCTAAGGAGAGCGGAGCGGATGTCGTTCTGGCATGGCCTAATGCGGAAGTTGCGCTTATGAACGCGGAGTCCGCGGCCAGAATCCTGTATGCACAGGAGCTGGCACAGGGAGCGGATCTGGCAGAGAAGGCAGCCGAGGCTGCGAAGCTGGCGACTCCGTATGCGGCAGCGGCAAGAGGCCTGGTAGATGACATCATCGAGCCGGCACAGACCCGCAAGCATCTGCTGGTAGCCTTTGGAATGCTGGCTGGCAAGCAGCAGGTATCTCCTGCGAAGAAGCACGGCACTCTGTAAGGAGAGGTGACCAGTATGTTAAATAATTTCCTGCTTAGCACAGGGTCAGATAACTTTATCGAGGGTCTCGGAATCTCGCTTGCAGGTATCATCATCGTATTCGCGGTGCTGTTTATAATCTGCGCTATTCTGTACGGCTTCGGAAAGGTCTTCGCTCAAAAGCCTGCGGCCGCTCCGGCAGTAGAGCCTGCGGCACAGGAAGAGCCGGAAGAGACAGAAGCGGAAGAAGAGAGCGAGGACAGCCTGGAGATTGTTGCGGCGATTACCGCGGCGATTGCCTGCTGCTTGGGTACAAGTACAGATGGCTTTGTAGTGCGTTCTTTCAAGCGTGTCGGTAAAAAACGCGGCAGATAATGCCGAAAATATAATTATCGGGAGGATTTATCCATGTCTAGAGTATTTAATGTAACCGTCAATGGTGCAACTTATGAAGTAGAAGTAGAAGAAGTAGGCGCTGGCGCAGCGACTGCAGCTCCTGTGGCGGCTCCTGTAGCGGCAGCTCCGGTAGCGGCTCCCAAGGCAGCTCCGGCTCCGAAGAAGGCAGCAGCTAAGTCCGGCGCGGCCGGCAGCGTTAAGATCACCGCTCCGATGCCGGGTAAGATCCTGGATGTTAAGGTAGCGGCTGGTGCTGCGGTAAAGCGCGGCGAGGTTATCGCGATTCTGGAAGCCATGAAGATGGAGAATGAGATTGTAGCGCCGCAGGATGGTACAATCGCTTCTATCGAGACCAGCAAGGGCGCGGCAGTCGAGACCGGCGCGGTTCTGGCGACGATGAACTGAGCCTCGGATCATGACTGAAAATACAATGATGAGGAGATAAGAACATGAATTTAGTCGCTATGGATTTCTTATCCGATCTGGGAGATGTTCTGGTCCGTTTTGTGACAGAATCCGGTTTTGCCGCGTTTTTTGTGGGAGACGGCTGGAAATATCTGATCATGATCGCCGTAGCTTGCCTGTGTCTGTACCTTGCCATCGGCAAGGGATATGAACCGCTTCTGCTGGTACCGATCTCCATCGGTATGCTGTTGTCCAATCTGCCGCTGGCCGGCATGATGAATTCAGCGCTTCTGGAAGAGCTGCCTGCCAACGCGGGGGTTCCGGATCTGTATAACATCATGACCGATTATGTACAGGGACATTCGGCACAGGCGGACGGTCTGCTGCGGGTATTTTATAATTTGAAGGGCATTTTCCCGTCTCTGATCTTCCTGGGAGTCGGCGCGATGACGGACTTTGGACCGCTGATCGCCAATCCCAAGAGCCTGCTTTTGGGTGCGGCGGCTCAGATCGGTATCTTCTGCGCGTTTCTGGGCGCCTTGGCACTGGGATGGATCTTCCCGTCCCTGGGCTTTGACCTGAACGTAGCGGCATCCATCGGTATCATCGGCGGTGCGGACGGCCCGACCGCTATTCTGACCACTTCCCGTTTGGCTCCGGATTATCTGGCGCCGATCGCGGTGGCGGCATATTCTTATATGGCGCTGGTTCCGGTAATTCAGCCTCCGATCATGAAGGCTCTGACGACCAAGGAAGAGAGAGCGATTCGTATGGATACGCTTCGTCCGGTCAGCCAGAAGGAAAAGATCCTGTTCCCGATCGTCGTTACGATTCTTGTAATTCTGATTCTGCCGGATACCGCTCCGCTGGTAGGTATGCTGATGTTCGGAAACCTGCTGAAGGAAAGTCTGGTTACCCGTCAGCTGGCGGATACCGCTTCCAATGCGCTGATGTACATCGTTACCATTATGCTGGGTACAGCGGTAGGCGCTTCTGCGGAGGCTTCTACATTCCTGACTCCTCAGACCCTGGGAATTCTGGTGCTGGGTGTTACCGCGTTTGCGATCAGTACGGCCGGCGGTGTGCTGCTGGGTAAGCTGATGTGCAAGCTGACAGGCGGCAAGGTAAATCCTCTGATCGGTGCGGCCGGTGTATCGGCGGTTCCGATGGCAGCGCGTGTTGCTCAGAAGGTCGGCAGCGAAGAGGATCCTACCAATTTCCTGCTGATGCATGCTATGGGACCCAACGTGGCCGGTGTAATCGGTTCCGCAGTTGCGGCCGGCGTGTTCCTGAAGTTCTTACAATAATATAAGGAGGCTGATTTCCAAT
>CAVGBV010000006.1:0-2282 GCA_963627615.1 Alloprevotella sp. | reverse complement strand
GCAAAAAAGCCGGTCAAGATTGTGGAAACGGTTCTGCGTGACGCACACCAGTCTTTGATCGCAACTCGTATGACAACCGAGCAGATGCTGCCGATTGTTTCTCAGATGGATGACGTAGGATATTATGCAGTAGAGTGCTGGGGCGGCGCAACCTTCGACGCTTCTCTGCGTTTCTTAAAGGAAGATCCGTGGGAGCGTCTGCGCAAGCTTCGTGACGGATTCAAGAAGACCAAGCTGCAGATGCTGTTCCGTGGACAGAATATCCTGGGATACAATCATTATGCAGACGATGTAGTAGAGTATTTCGTACAGAAGTCCGTTGCTAACGGAATCGATATCATTCGTATTTTTGACTGCCTGAATGACCTGCGCAACCTGCAGACCGCTGTAAAGGCAGCCAATAAGGAAAAGGCGCATGTACAGATCGCTCTGAGCTATACGCTGGGCGATGCTTATACGCTGGAGTACTGGAAGGATATCGCCAAAAAGATCGAAGAGATGGGCGCCAACTCCATCTGTATCAAGGATATGGCTGGTCTTCTGACTCCGTATGCGGCAGCCGAGCTGGTCAGTGCCCTCAAGGAGTCCACTGATCTGCCGATCGATCTGCATACGCATTATACTTCCGGTGTCGCTTCCATGACATATCTGAAGGCTGTAGAAGCAGGCTGCGATATCATCGATACCGCAATGTCTCCGTTCGCACTGGGCACCAGCCAGCCGGCAACAGAAGTTATGGTAGAGACCTTTAAGGGTACGCCCTATGATACCGGCCTGGATCAGGACAAGCTGGCTCCGATCACGGATTATTTCACTCCGCTGCGTGAGGAAGCCCTCAAGAGCGGCCTGATGAATCCGAAGGTTTTGGGCGTGAACATCAAGACGCTGCGCTATCAGGTACCGGGCGGCATGCTCTCCAACCTGGTTTCTCAGCTGAAGCAGATGGGCAAGGAAGACAAGTATCGTGAGGTTCTGGAAGAGATCCCGCGTGTTCGTAAGGATTTCGGCGAGCCGCCGCTGGTAACTCCGTCTTCTCAGATCGTAGGTACGCAGGCTGTTATGAACGTAATTGCAGGCGAGCGTTATAAGATCGTTCCCAAGGAGTCCAAAAAGATTATGCTGGGACAGTTTGGCCAGACGGTTAAGCCGTTCAATAAGGAAGTGCAGAAGAAGATCATCGGCGATGAGAAGCCGATCACCTGCCGTCCTGCCGATCTGATTCCGCCGCAGCTGCCGGAGTTTGAGAAGGCATGCGCACAGTGGAAGCAGCAGGATGAGGACGTTCTGTCCTACGCGCTGTTCCCGGAAGTTGCAACCGAGTTCTTCAAGTATCGTGACGCACAGCAGAAGAAGATCGATCAGACGCTGGCAGATACTGAGAACAAGACCTATCCGGTATAAGAAAAGCTTCAGACAAAGGGGCTGTCGAATGTGCGACAGTCCCTTTTCTTATATCAAAAACTCGGGTGAGAGACTCTTGGGTGTACTAGGATTCTATAGTTTTCTCTGGATTTTTATAGAGTTCTCTGGTTTTCTAAAATAATCTGGTACACTTTTGAGAATGAGGCTCTTGCGTGTACCAGAATTCTATAGTTTTCTCTGGATTCTTAAAAAATTCTGGTACACCTTGGAGAATCAGACTTTTGCGTGTACCAGGTTTTTTATAGATTTCTCTGAATTCTTGAAAAAACTCTGGTACACTTTGGAGAACGAGACTCTTGAGTGTACCAGAGTTTTTATAGTTTTCTCTAGATTTTTAAAAATATCTGGTACACTTTGGTGAGCAAGGCTCTTAGGTGTACCAGAATTTTTTAGAGTTCTCTAGATCTTCCGAAATAATCTGGTACACTTTGGAGAGTGAGACTCTTATGTGTACCAGAGTTTTTTAGATTTCTCTGGTTTTACGAAAATTTCTGGTACACTTTGAAGAACGAGACTCTTAGGTGTGCCAGATTTCTCCGGATTTTCAAGAAAATCTGGTAGATTTTTCGTGGAGGGACGGACTTCTGGGGGGAGGTGGGGCCAATAATAAAAATTGTCACTTTTTGTTCTTTTTGATCAGTTTTCTTGCTTTGAAAGCTGACAAAACTCCGCGGATGACTAGTTGCCAGAGGATCCTTGGTGCTTGGAAATGTCTATGGGAGCTTGTGATGACCAGGTTCTCGCCGAGGCGTATGTCATGAGTTTTGTAATTTCTGATCTTTTCAATTTGCTTGCGATGATAATACGGGTCATCCAGTTTGCCCATGTGTTCCAGATAGAACCTTTTGCCATTGATGTTA
>CAVGBV010000005.1:39672-47913 GCA_963627615.1 Alloprevotella sp. | reverse complement strand
ACCAAGGGGCATCTGGATATTATTGAGCGCGGAGCCAAGTTGGCGGATAAGCTGATTGTCGGTATTCTGATGAATGCCAATAAGCAGCCAATGTTTTCGCTGGAGGAGAGAATCCGGATCATAGAGGCTGGCGTTGCGCATCTGGACAATGTGGAGATCATTCCGTTTGACGGATTGCTGGTGGATTTTTTGAAGCAGCAGCAGGCGAGGACGGTGGTCCGAGGACTGCGTGCAGTGTCGGACTTTGAGTATGAACTGCAGATGGCGCAAGCAAACCGGAATCTGTATCCGGAGATGGAGACGATTTTTCTTTGTACCAATGTGGAGTATTCGTTTATCAGCTCTACAGTGGTGAAGGATATTCTGCGGCATGGAGGCGATATCAGCCACTTGGTGCCGCAGGCGGCAATCAATATTATTGAGAAAATTCTAGGAGGTAGGGAAGATGGCAGTAGACCGTCAGGCGGAAATTGATGAATTGCTGGCTTCGATTGATGAAGCTTTGGAGCAGGCAAAGGCAGTGCCCTTCAGCGATAAGGTAATGGTAGAGCGGAATGAGATCCTGGAGATTACCAAGGAGATTCGTCTGCGTCTGCCTACCGAGATTGAACAGTCTAAGTGGGTGCTGGAGGAGAAGAACCGAATTCTGGCAGACGCGCAGAAGGAAGCGGATGCTAAGCTTGCGGCGGCGGAAGAGGAACGCAACAACATGATCAATGAGCATGAGGTGACGAAGCGCGCGTATGCTCAGGCGGAAGAGATTGTAGAAGCTTCCAAGAAGGTAGCCCGTGACATGAAGATCGGAGCCAAGGAGTATGCGGACGATCTGCTGCAGCAGGTTGATGAGCAGATGAAGCGGATGGGCGAATTCACGGTAGGCTCTGTAGAGAATATCATGAAGGAGTATCAGACGAAGGTGCAGAATTTCAATGCAGGACTGGAGCAGAAGCGCCAGATTCTGACGCAGAACCGCAAGGAACTGAATCTGAACCGTACACAGCAGAACTGAAGAGCATAAAGGACAGATCCCTCTGAATATCTCTGTAAAGAGAGCTTTTGGGGGATTTTTTATGGAAAAATGGATGCCGGTTGCGCTGCTTGCGCTTCTCATGCTGCTCTTTCCGCAGATCGCCATGACAGGTGCCAGAGAGGGGCTGCTCCTGTGGTTTCAGAATGTTCTGCCGGCCCAGTTTCCGTTTATGGTGTGTGTTCTGTTTTTGCTGAAAAGCAATATGGTATCAGGAAAAGTGGAGATTCTGCCGATCTTTCTCACTGGGGCACTGTCCGGATATCCGGGAGGAGCCAAGGCAGCAGAGGTGCTGTACCGAGAAGGGCGAATCAGCAGGAGAAGGCTCCAATGGCTGATGAGCTTCTGTAATAATGCGGGTCCTCTATTTATCGTCGGAACGGTCGGAACAGGAATTCTGAAATGTCCGGAAGCAGGATACAGAATCCTTACAGCACATCTGTTGTCGGCGATGCTGTGCGGATGCGTCTTTTTGCTTCGGGGAAAAGGGGAAAGCTTCAAGATACGCAAGAAAGCGGTACGGGAGAAAAAAGCTTTCGGAGCAGAGTTGGGAGACTGTGTTGCGGAGGCGTCAGAGGTCATGCTTATGGTTGGCGGCTTTATGATGCTCTACAGCGTTCTGATTCATCTGTGCGAGACACTCTGGCCGGCGGGAAGCTATTTATATGTACTTCTGGAGATGACGAACGGCGCGGCGATCCTGGGAGAGCTGCCGTTGAGACTTGCGGTGCCCTTGATAGGAGCGCTGGTCAGTATGGGCGGTTTGGCGGTGTATTCTCAGACATGCGGTGTATTGGGGAAAACGCCTTTTTCGGGGATAGAATATCTTGCGGCCAAGTGCCTGCAGGGCGGAATCTGCGGCATAGTTCTGTGGATCTGGGAAAGATTATGGCCGATGTAAGAAAGAAGTAAGAAAAGCAGGATTGCGGAAGAATAAAGGCTATGATATAATTAAGCGCGGCATGAAATCAATTTGAGCAAGTTTTCAATGGAGGTTTTGCGATGGAGATGACGGATAATAAAAAAGAAAAAACAGGCTTTGGGAAAATAGCGGGACTGCGGTTCCTACAGGGAGCGCTGATCGGCCTGGGAGCGGTTCTGCCGGGGATCTCCGGCGGCGTTCTGTGTGTAGTGTTCGGTGTATATAAGACAATCATGGAACTTCTTTCTAAACCGTTTCAGACATTGAAGAAGCAGTATAAGCTGCTGATTCCGCTGATCATCGGCGGAGGCTTTGGTTTTGTGATTGTTGCAAAGCTTCTCGGCTTTTTACTGGATCGATATCCGGATCCGTCGGTATGCTTGTTCGTCGGTTTGATTGGCGGCATGCTTCCGTCACTTTTTCGTGAAGCGGGGAAAAAGGGACGGAGCAAGGGTTCCTTTATCTCGCTGGCGGTTTGTTTTGGCGTGGTGCTGGCGCTGCTGCTTAGCTTGAATCTGATTCAGGCCAATATAGAGCCGAATTTTGTATGGTATCTGTTTTGCGGATTCTGCATGGCGCTAAGCGTGATCGCGCCAGGACTGAGCTTCTCGACACTGCTGATGCCGCTGGGATTGTATACGCCGCTGGTGACGGGAATTGGCAATTTTGATTTCGGCGTTTTGATTCCGGCGGGGATCGGTGCGTTGCTTACCGTGATTTTGCTGGCCAGAGCCGTCAATACCCTGATGGAAAAGCAGTACAGCATTGCCTTCCATGGGATTATCGGCGTTGTGATAGCGGCGACAATTGTAATCATTCCTTTCCAGAGCTTCACGGCGAGCCTTACGTCGGGGATCGTGAACCTGGTATGCCTGGTAGTGGGAATTGTAGCGGCATTGGTTCTGGATCATTTTAACAGTAAAGTAGAGGTGCCGGAGGACTAAATCTGGCCTTGTGCAAATGGTACTAAAATTGCCCGAGAACATGCAAAAAAATCTTGTAATATTTTTATAAGATGGACTTGCAAGTTCTCGGGCTTTGTGTTAAAATAACTCTTGCTGTGGCATTGAGAGCGATGACGCGGGAGGTTGCGGTGAGTGCCGGGAATTTCCGCCGAGCGAATGTCTGGTTCAAGAAACCGACGATGAGGTCACTGTACAATTGATCAGGAGTGTGCAAAGCAAGCTTTTATATTTTGAAAGTGCGCGATACACACGGGTGAGTGTACAGTCGCTGAAAGTCGTACGCAAAGTGCGAAGAAAAGGAGGCTGTTTTTTAATGGCAAATCAGAAAATCAGGATCACATTGAAGGCTTATGATCATCAGCTGATCGATCAGTCTGCACAGAGAATCGTGGATACCGCAAAGAGAAGCGGTGCACAGGTCAGCGGACCTATCCCGATGCCGACCCGCAAGGAGGTTGTTACCATCCTGCGCGCAACGCATAAGTTCAAGGATTCTCGTGAGCAGTTCGAGCAGAGAACCCATAAGCGCCTGGTAGACATTCTGAATCCGTCTGACAAGACGGTAGAAGCGCTGATGAAGCTGGACCTGCCGGCTGGCGTGGACATTAAGGTAGACCTGAAGAACAACTAATCTCTTCTATAATAATTAAGAGAACCACTGGAGCTTTGGTAAGCCGGCAGAAGCCGGGACTGCGAAAGATCGGATGTTCAGAAGAGAGTTTCAGGCAGAGCAGGAAACAAAATAGGAAGGTTATTGAAGTTGATATAGATCAACGCCTGCATGTGCCAGGGTTGCGGCACCGAGGCAGGAGGCCCGCCTTCAGCAAAGCGGGTGCTAATGACCTAGGATGATCCGTAAGGATCCGCTGTAGATTATTAGGAGGTATGGAGAATGAAAAAAGCGATCGTAGCAAAGAAGATCGGTATGACACAGGTCTTCAATCAGGAAACCGGCGAGATGATTCCGGTAACAGTCCTGGAAGCCGGTCCCTGTGTTGTAACACAGGTTAAGACCGTTGAGCACGACGGATACAGCGCCGTGCAGGTCGGTTTTGGCGAGACCCGCGAGAAGCTGGTCAACAAGCCGGATCATGGTCAGTTCAAAAAGGCTGGCGTAGAAGTAATGAGAATGCTCGAGGAACTGAAGCTGGATGACGCCGAGAACTATAAGGTTGGCGACGTGATCAAGGCGGACATGTTTGCTGTCGGCGATAAGATCGATGCAAGCGGTGTTTCCAAGGGTAAAGGATATCAGGGCGCTATTCATCGTCATGGATTTGGCAGAGGCCCGATGGAGCATGGTTCCAAGTATCATCGCCATGCTGGTTCTCTTGGTTCCTCTACGACTCCGGGCCGTGTGTTCAAGGGCAAGAAGCTGCCTGGCCACATGGGTAACGTGGAGCGTACGGTGCAGAATCTTGAGATCGTTCGCGTAGACGCGGAGCAGAACCTGCTGCTGGTAAAGGGTTCCGTACCGGGACCGAAGAAGGCTGTTATCACTCTGGTGAGCAGCGTAAAGGCGTAATACTTGAAAGGAGACTGTAAACATGGCGAAAGTAGCTGTTTATGATATGAACGGCAACACATGCGGCGAGTTGGAACTGAACGACCAGATCTTCGGCGTTGAAGTCAACACCCATGTAATGCACGAAGTAGTAGTGGCGCAGCTGGCGAATCGTCGCCAGGGCACCCAGAGCGCTTTGACCCGTGCCGAGGTTAGAGGCGGCGGCAAGAAGCCGTACCGTCAGAAGGGTACAGGACGCGCTCGTCAGGGAAGCATCCGTTCTCCTCAGTGGGTTGGCGGCGGCGTAGTATTTGCTCCCAAGCCGAGAGATTATTCTAAGAAGGTTAATAAGAAGGCTCGTCGCGTAGCTCTGAAGTCTGCGCTGACCAGCAAGGTTCAGGAAGAGAAGTTCATTGTACTTGATCAGCTGACACTGGACGCGATCAAGACCAAGGACATGCAGAAGGTACTGGATGCGTTCAAGCTTGAGAAGGCTCTGATCGTACTGGCAGGCGAGAACGAGAACGTGGTTCTGTCCGCTCGCAACATCCCCGGCGTTAAGACAACTCCGGCAGAGCTGATCAACGTATATGACATCCTGAAGTATGAGACATTCTTCACCACGAAGGATGCGGTCGCTAAGATCGAGGAGGTATTTCAGTAATGGCAGATATCAAGTATTATGACGTACTGCTCAAGCCGGTTGTAACCGAGAAGAGCATGAATCTGATGGCTGATAAGAAGTATACCTTCCTGGTAGCACCGGAAGCCACCAAGATTCAGATCCGCGAAGCGGTTGAGAAGATGTTCGAAGGCGCAAAGGTCAAGGAAGTCCGCACGATGAATCTTGTGGGCAAGAACAGAAGAAGAGGCATGATCGTTGGCAAGACTGCCAAGACGAAGAAGGCCATTGTGACGTTGACCGAGGACAGCAAGGATATCGAATTCTTTGAAGGAATGTAATATTCGAAAGGAGTGACACAAATGGCCATTAAGACTTATAAGCCATATACCCATTCCCGGAGAAACATGACGGGTTCCGCCTTCGACGAAGTTACGAAGAAGGAGCCGGAGAAGTCTCTGGTAGTACGGGTTAAGAATAATGCGGGCCGCAATAGCTATGGTAAGATCACTGTACGTCATCAGGGCGGCGGCCATAAGAATAAGTATAGAATCGTCGATTTCAAGAGAAACAAGGATGGAATCGAGGCAACGGTTGTAGGTATCGAGTATGATCCGAACCGCAGCGCCAATATCGCTCTTCTGAGCTATGCAGACGGCGAGAAGCGTTACATCCTGGCTCCTCAGGGCCTGAAGGACGGCGATAAGGTAATGAGCGGCGAGACCGCCGAAGTTCGTGTAGGCAACTGCCTGCCTCTGAAGAATATCCCGATCGGTGCATCTGTTCATAACATCGAGATGAAGCCGGGCAAGGGCGGCCAGATGGTTCGTTCCGCTGGTAATGAAGCTCAGCTGATGGCTAAGGAAGGTAAGTATGCAACTCTTCGTCTTCCTTCTGGTGAGATGCGCATGGTTCCGATTGAGTGCCGTGCAACGATTGGTTCAGTCGGCAATCAGGATCATGAACTGATCAAGATTGGTAAGGCTGGACGTAAGCGTCATATGGGAATCCGTCCTACTGTCCGTGGTTCTGTTATGAACCCGAATGACCATCCGCATGGTGGTGGTGAGGGTAAGGCTCCGGTTGGACGTCCGGGTCCTGTAACTCCGTGGGGCAAGCCGGCTCTGGGTCTGAAGACTCGTAAGAAGAACAAGGCTTCCAACAAGATGATTGTCCGCAGGCGCGCACTGAACAAGTAAGGAGGATATGACGAATGGCACGTTCATTAAAGAAAGGTCCTTTTGCCGATGAGCATCTTCTGAAGAAGATCGATGCGATGAATGCGGCAAATGATAAGCAGGTTATTAAGACATGGTCCCGCCGTTCTACGATTTTCCCGACCTTCGTGGGACACACCATCGCGGTACATGATGGCCGCAAGCATGTTCCGGTCTATGTGACTGAGGATATGGTCGGACACAAGCTGGGTGAGTTCGTACTGACCCGCACCTACCGCGGACACGGTAAGGACGAGAAAAAGGGCAGCCGTTAATCGGCGTTTGAAAGGAGGATCATAAAATGGCAAAAGGTCATAGAAGTAAAATTAAAAGAGAGCGAAATATGCAGAAAGACCTTCGTCCGAGAGCGAAAGTTTCCTTTGCGAGAATTGCTCCTTCTAAGGCCAAGATCGTACTGGATACGATCAAGGGCAAAGACGTTCAGATGGCAGCAGCAATCCTGGCCGCGACTCCTCGTGAGGGCGCTCGGATTATCGGTAAGGTTCTCGATTCTGCTGTAGCAAATGCAGAGTACGCAAGCACAGAGCGCAACATGGACATCAATGTCTCCAAGCTGTATGTGCAGGAAGCGTATGCAAATCAGGGTACGACAATGAAGAGAATTCGTCCCCGTGCGCAGGGCCGTGCGGATCGGATCCTTAAGAAGACGAGTCACATTACCATTATTCTGAATGAGAGATAAGGAGGACTTCGATGGGACAGAAGGTAAATCCCCATGGCCTGCGGGTCGGCGTTATTAAGCAGTGGGATACAAAATGGTATGCCGAAGCTAAGGATTTCGGCGATGTATTGGTAGAAGATAATGAAATTCGTAAGTTCCTCAAGAACAAGCTGTACGCTGCCGGCGTTTCCAAGATCGAGATCGAGCGTGCTGCTGGTCGTCTGAAGGTAACGATTTACACCGCTAAGCCGGGCGTAGTTATCGGTAAGGGCGGAGCAGCGATTGATGAGCTGAAGGCAGAGATTCAGAAGCTGACGAGTGCTAAGGTCATCCTGAATATTCTGGAAGTAAGAAGACCTGAGTGCGATGCGCAGCTGGTTGCTGAGAATGTAGCACAGCAGCTGGAGAACCGTGTATCCTTCCGCCGCGCGATGAAGCAGGCGATGGGCCGCACGATGAAGGCTGGCGCAAAGGGTATCAAAATTATGGTAGCGGGTCGTGTAGGCGGAGCAGAAATTGCCCGCAGCGAGCACTATATCGAGGGAAATATTCCGCTGTCTACACTTCGTGCCAATATCGACTACGGTTTCGCTGAGGCGCATACCGCATACGGTAAGCTGGGCGTAAAGGTATGGGTAAACCATGGTGAAGTGCTTCCCGGCAGAGCTGCAAAAGAAGGGAGCGATAACTAATGTTAATGCCTAAGAGAGTAAAGCGCCGCAAGCAGTTCCGCGGCTCTATGGCAGGTAAGTGCCTGCGTGGCAACCGTATTTCTTACGGTGAGTATGGTCTTGTATCCCTGGATCCGGCGTGGATCACTTCCGCACAGATCGAGGCAGCCCGTGTTGCTATGACTCGTTTCATCAAGCGTGGCGGTAAAGTATGGATCAAGATTTTCCCGGATAAGCCGGTAACGGCTAAGCCCGCTGAGACCCGAATGGGTTCCGGTAAGGGATCTCCGGAGTACTGGGTAGCAGTTGTAAAACCCGGCCGTGTTATGTTTGAGATTGCCGGCGTTCCTGAGGATGTTGCTCGTGAGGCTCTGCGTCTTGCTATGCACAAGCTCCCGGTTCGCTGCAAGATCTATTCCAAGGCTGATCTGGACGCAGTTGTGGATGCCCAGAACGCGTAATGGATCCGGAATATGAATAGGATGGTGAATCACATTGAATAATTATTTAGAAGAATTGAAAGCAAAAACACCGGAGCAGCTTGAGATGGAACTGGTTTCCGCTAAGAAAGAGCTTTTCAATCTCCGCTTTCAGAATGCCACCAATCAATTGAATAATACGGCCAGGATCA
>CAVGBV010000005.1:36654-39662 GCA_963627615.1 Alloprevotella sp. | reverse complement strand
AGGATCAAGGAAGTTCGCCGTAACATCGCGCGGATCCAAACCGTTTTGACGCAGAAGGCTGCTGAGTAAGCGGTCCCTATATGAAGGAGGTAAATTCAGTGGTCGAGAGAAATTTAAGAAAAACCATGATTGGTATCGTTTCCAGCGATAAGATGGATAAGACGATTGTGGTCAGCGTAGTTGACAATGTCAAGCATCCGCTGTATGGTAAGATTGTAAAGAAGACGTATAAGCTGCAGGCTCATGATGAGAACAACGAGTGCCAGGTTGGCGACCGCGTTCGCGTTATGGAGACCAGACCGCTCTCTAAGAACAAGAGATGGCGTGTAGTGGAGATCGTCGAGAAGGCCAAATAATTGGTATCGGTATATTTTGTTTGTAATCGAATAAGGAGGTATCAGTCATGGTACAGCAGGAAACTAGACTGACGGTGGCCGACAATACCGGTGCCAGAGAGCTTCTGTGCATCCGTGTGATGGGCGGATCCACCCGTAGATACGCCGGCGTAGGCGATGTGATCATTGCTGCGGTTAAGGATGCAACGCCAGGCGGCGTTGTAAAGAAGGGCGATGTTGTCACAGCTGTTGTAGTTCGTACAACTCAGCCGATTCGTCGTAAGAATGGCGCATATGTTCGTTTCGATGATAACGCGGCCGTTATCATCAAGGAGGATCTGAATCCTCGTGGAACTCGTATTTTTGGCCCCGTAGCAAGAGAGCTTCGAGAGAAGAAGTACATGAAGATTCTGTCTCTGGCTCCGGAAGTTCTGTAATAGGAGGCAAAAAGAATGGCGAAGATGAAGTTGAAGAAGGGCGATCTGGTAGTAGTGATCGCCGGTACCGATAAGGGTGCAAAGGGTAAGATCCTGCATGTAGACAGCAAGAACGAGCGCGTAATCGTGGAAGGCGTCAACATGATAACCAAGCATGAGAAGGCGCGCGGCGGTATGCAGCAGGGCGGAATCGTTAAGAAGGAAGCTCCGATCCATATCTCCAACGTTATGTATCTGCATGACGGTGTTCCTACCCGTTTGGGTGTTAAGACTGAGGTCAAGGAAGAGAATGGCAAGCAGGTTGTTGTTCGCTCCCGTTACGCCAAGAAGTCTGAAACCAAGGAAGTCATTGACTAAGGCGCATCCAAGAAGGAGGATAATACTGTGAGCGAGAATAGAATGAAAGAGTTCTATAATAATGAAGTGGTTCCGGCCATGATCAAAAAGTTCTCTTATAAGAACATCATGGAGGTTCCCAAGATTGACAAGATCGTGATCAATATGGGCGTTGGCGAAGCCAAGGACAATCCTAAGGTGCTGGAGAGCGCTGTAGCGGACCTGACCACGATTTCCGGACAGAAGCCGATCATTACCAAGGCCAAGAAGTCCATTGCTAACTTTAAGATTCGTGAAGGTATGCCGATCGGATGCAAGGTTACGCTGCGCGGCAACAAGATGTATGACTTCGCTGACCGTCTGATCAGCCTGGCGCTGCCTCGTGTTCGTGACTTCCGCGGTGTAACTGCCAATTCCTTTGACGGACGCGGCAACTATGCCCTGGGTATCAAGGAGCAGCTGATTTTCCCCGAAATCTCTTACGATAAGATCGATAAGGTTCGCGGAATGGATATCATTTTTGTAACAACGGCAAAGACGGATGAAGAAGCCAAAGAGCTGCTTACCCTGCTGGGTATGCCCTTTGCCAAGTAATTAAGGAGGACTAGAATGGCTAAAAAGTCTATGATTATTAAGCAGCAGAGAGCGGCTGTAAAGCCGAAGTTCTCCAGCCGCGCTTATACTCGTTGTAAGATTTGCGGACGTCCGCATTCGGTACTGCGCAAGTATGGCATTTGCCGTATCTGTTTCAGGGAGCTGGCTTATAAGGGCGAAATTCCCGGTGTTAAGAAGGCCAGCTGGTAAGCCGGGCGATAAGAATATAAAGGAGGTCAATCCACATGATGATGAGCGATCCTATTGCTGATATGCTGACACGTATCAGAAACGGAAATGTTGCCAAGCATGATACGGTTGATGTACCGGCTTCTAAAATGAAGCAAGCTATCGCCGACATCCTGGTAAAAGAAGGTTATATCAAGAAGTACGAGGTCATTACCGAAGGTAATATCCGGACAATTCGGATTACGATGAAGTATGGCAAGGATAAGAATGAAAAGGTTATTACAGGCATTAAGAGAATTTCCAAGCCCGGTCTGCGGGTTTATGCCGGAAAAGACAATATGCCCAAGGTGCTGAATGGACTCGGAACCGCTATTATTTCTACTAACAAGGGCGTCATCACCGACAAGGAAGCACGTCAGCTGAATGTCGGCGGTGAAGTGCTGGCCTTTGTTTGGTAAGCAGGAGGAGAACACACTATGAGTCGAATTGGAAGATTGCCTGTTGTGATTCCGGCTGGAGTAGAGGTTAAGATCGCCGAGAACAACTTCGTAACCGTAAAGGGACCGAAGGGAACTTTGGAGAAGCAGCTCCCCACACAGATGGAGATCAAGCAGGAAGAGAATCATGTAATCGTAAGCCGCCCCAATGACCTGAAGCAGATGAAGTCTCTGCATGGTCTGACCCGCAGCCTGATTCACAATATGGTCGTCGGTGTAACCGAAGGCTATCAGAAGGTGCTGGAGATCAATGGTGTTGGTTACAGAGCGGCAAAGCAGGGCTCCAAGCTGGTGCTGTCTCTGGGTTATTCTCATCCGGTAGAGATGGAAGATCCCAAGGGCATCGAGTCCGTTGTAGAAGGTACAAATAAGATTACCGTCAAGGGTATTGACAAGGAACTGGTTGGTCAGTACGCTGCGGAGATCCGCTTCAAGCGTCCGCCGGAACCCTATAAGGGCAAGGGCATCAAGTATGCTGATGAAGTGATCCTGCGTAAGGTCGGTAAGACCGGTAAATAAGCAAAGGGGTGATTTGTAATGGTGAATAAGGATTCTAAGAAGAAGGCTCGCGTAAAGAAGCATTACAGAATGCGCCGCTATATCGTAGGCAGCCAGGATCG